>JADLEZ010000487.1 GCA_020845855.1 Burkholderiales bacterium | reverse complement strand
CATGATCGCGAACCTGCGCATGGTGAACTTCGTCGTCCAGTGGGGACAGCGGTCCTGGTCGTACACGGTCAGCGTGCGAAACGACGGCAACGCGGCCGTTGCCTATCACCTTCGCGTCGCGAGGCTCCTGCCATGACTTCGCACAAGGTCCGCATCGTCGTCGTCACGCGCGAAGACGGAACGCTCGTCGGGACGGGGCCCGCGCCGAAGGAATCGACGGGACCCGGCATCCGCGCGCGCCTCGTCGCGGGGCCGGGTCAGCGCCTCGAGGAGATCGAGCTCGAGCTCGACGAGGCGTTGCTTGCGAGCAACGACGCGGCTGCGCTGCACGCACGCATTCGCGAGCACATGGCGGGGAGTCGAAAGACCGGCCGCGGGCGCTCGCGCTAGCCGCGCAGCGCCGCCAGCTCGACTGGCACGCGGCCAATCGGCAGCGGTTGCCACGACCGGTTGGGAGCGCCGCCGCGTCCTACGGCAGCTTTACCGCCCTGATGTCCGCGTTTGCGCCGATGCCCAGCGTCTTCACGAAGGAGACGTAGTGACCTCGGGTCGTGACGTTGTCGTCGTGCACCGCAAACCCGACGTTGTACACGGCGCCCTCCTTCAAGGCCTTGTCATCGGCATTCGTGAGGTTCAGCGGCCGGACGAGCGTCACGGTCCACATACCATCCCTCCAGGTCGACATCGCCCTGTTGTCCGCCGCGGAACCCTTCGCCGAAGTCGTACTGAGGACGTAGTCCGGAACCATGTCGCCTTCCTTCCATCCTCCATTCGGATCGAACGGCACTGCGTTGACGCCCTGAATCAAAAACGGTTCCGCCTTCTTCCTCAGCATGTCGGCGGTGACGGACTTGTAACCGACCTTCTTCTCATCCCACATGAACCTCGGCGCGTGCGTCTTGGTGTCTGCGTTGGAGGCGAACATGTTCGAGCCGGCGTCGAAGTTGCGCCATTCGAGAACGTAACCGTCGTCAGCCATTCCGACCGGGTGCGAGCGATGCGCCCGCCATTGGATCAGGTCGACGAAGCCGCCTTCGGCCTTGATTCTCGCGATCTCCTCGACCGACTTGCCCGTTTTCCAGTCGAGCGGGTCGGTCCGGCTCGCGGGCAGGTACTTGCGGACGTCATTCCGCTTGAGCGCCTGCATCAGCGGATTTGCGGCGAGCTCTTCCTTCGTGTACTGCTTCGGCATGTCGCGCTCGCCTTCATGGCAGGTGAGCCAGCAGCCTTGTCGCGCGAATCCCGGCACCTTGCCGTCGTCGAGCATCAACGACAGGCGGTCCTCGTAGATCCCCGGCTGCTTCCCCTCCTGGACCACCTGGTCCAGCTTGGGATAGCCGTAGACCTTCCACTCCTTGCCGTCGTAGCGCAAGTATTGGTGCTCGACGCCGGGGTACGGGTTGCTGGTCTTCCACTGGAAGCGCAAGTAGGCGTTCGTCGCGTCGTACGCCGCCTGCACGGCGAGCTCGACGTGGCCCGGCTTGTCCTTCATCGGTCGCGGCTCGAGTGGGCCCGCCTTCACGAGCTTGTCACCGAGCTGCTTCTCCTCGCCCTCGTGGCACCTCACGCAGGCGGCCTGGCTCCTGACAGCCTTCGTGCCTTTTGGCCCCTTGTGATCGCCGACCAACCACTCGTAGGAAGACTGCGCCGGGTAGAACAGCGTAATCGCGTTGACGGGCACCTTCGACCAGTCGATCGTCGGCAGATCGGCTGCGGACACCGTTGCCGTTGCGAGAACCGCCGAGGCAACCAGATACCTGCTCAGCTTCATGCGACCCTCCATGTTGCTACCATCCCGCATGGAATTCTTATTGCACCGCCTTACGGCGGGGTTGAGCGGGCGCAAGGTTCGGCCGAAGAGGAGCGGGCGCCGAAAAGGTCGCGCCGGGCGGAGGAGCGAAGGTCGTCCGATCGAGCCCGCGCAGGCGGGCCATCCCGCGGCTCAGCGACAGCGGATGCGAATCAGGCGCGTCCCGGTGCCGGGTCGCCCCCGCGGGACGACGGGCATCATCAAAGATTGCAGAACGTGAGCTCGAACTCCACGTCGGCGCGGTAGACCGCCCCGCGGTCCATCCCCGACACGCCGATGAAGCGGATGTTGAGCGCGTACTTGTTCGCGCTGATCTCCGGCACGCAGGGAAGCTCGCGCGAGAGGGTGAGGCGCAGGAGCTGCGCCACCTTCGACGTCGTCAGCATCTGCTGGAACGCGCCGTGATGCGCGATGTGCCGGCTCGTGCGCCCGTTCTCGCGCAGGAGCCTCAGCACGATCTCGGTGCCGGCGGCGATCGGCGCGAACGGCTCGATCCACGCGGCGAGGTCGCGCCGGCGCTGCTCGGCCGGCCGGTGGAGCCAGTAGTGATACGCGGGAAGGTCGAACTCGCACACGCCGCCGGGAATCGCCGCGCGCTGCTTGATCGCCATCAGCCACTCGTTGTCGCGAAGGTGCGTGCCGGCCTTCCCCTGCTGGTTCAACAGCTGCGCCGACACGCGTTCGCTCTCGGCGAGCAGCTCCTCCAGCGCCGTCTGGTCGATCGCGGGGTTGTGGCGCAGCGGCGCGAGCACCTGTTTCTGCCGCTCGAGCTCCTGCACGAGGTCGGCCTTGAGGTCGGCACGCGCGGCGACGTCGGTGATTTCGAACAGCGCGAGCAGCGCGGCGTGGTGCTCGGCGGCGGCTTCCTGCGAGGCGAAGAAGCCGGCGCGCCCGAACAGGTCCTCGAGCCGCATCAGCGTGCGAACGCGCTCGTTCAGCGGGTGTTCGTAGCGGATCACTTCGACGGGGCCGGCCGCATCAGCCATCATTCTGCCCCAACGCACCACGCGGCGGCGGCCGGGTGTTTCCCGCGCGCGTCGCGAGATCGCGGTAGACGCGGTCGAGCGTGTCGACCTGCGGCTCGATCGCGTCGGGCGGCCCGCCGTTGTCGACGACATCGTCGGCCTGCGCGAGCCGCGCATCGCGCGACAACTGGGCGGCCATGATCGCGCGGACCTCTGCTTCCGCCAGGCCGCTACGCGCCATGACACGCTTCACCTGCAGGTCCTCGGGGCAGTCGACGACGAGCACGCGATCGACGCGGTCGCGCACGCCGCCGCGCTCGAGCAGCAGCGGCACCATCAGGATGCCGTACGGCGCGGTCCACGCGGAGACGCGGCGGTCGGCCTCGTCGCGGATGAGCGGATGCAGCAACGCCTCGAGCCGCCGGCGGAACGACGGATCGGCGAACGCCTGGGCGCGCAGCCACGTGCGATCGAGTGAGCCGTCGGGCGCGACCGATGCCGCGCCGAACACGGCGGTGACGGCCACTTGTCCCGGCGCGCCGCTGGCGGACAGCTCGTGCGCGATCTCGTCGACATCGACGACCGGCGCGCCGCGTGCGGCGAATGCGCGCGCGACCGAGGACTTGCCGCTGCCGATGCCGCCGGTCAGGCCGACGACCAGCGTCATGGCAGGTACAGCTTCACGAGCGACGGGCCGGCGAAGAGCGCGATGCCGCCCGCGAT
>JADLEZ010000486.1 GCA_020845855.1 Burkholderiales bacterium | reverse complement strand
TTGCGCCACTTGCGCCCGTACGACGTTCGGCTCGTCGATCAAGATCAGCGCTTCGTCCACCACCTGGTGAATGCCGCGCTCGGTGACGATGAAATCCATCGGCACGTCGTGGGGTTGGGGATGGATCGTCGGTATGCGGGAAATCTCGAAGGCTACCGCGATCTTGATCGGCTGCGGCGCCATCGCGGCGAGGGTGCGATCGAAATAGCCGCCGCCATAACCGAGCCGATAGCCGGCCTGACCCAAGCCCACCGGTGGGATGAGGAGCGCATCGGGCAGCAGTACGCGGGTCGCCTTAGGCACCGGCAGATCGAACACGCCGGCCTCCATCTCGACGCCGGGCCACCATTCGCGAAACTGCAGCGGCCCCTTCTTCTCGACCACGGCGGGCAAGGCCGCCGTGGCGCCACGCTGACGCAGATGACGAATGAAGAAGCGGGCGTCGACCTCACCCTGGAAGGGCCAGCAGAAACCGACGATACAGCGGTCGAGCGCGCTGAAGCCGTCGATCAGCAGGCGGGTCACCTGCTCGTTCCAGCCACGCCGTACGTCCGCCGGCACGGCTTCACGCTTCGCGAGAAGCTCCGCGCGCTGTGTCTTGCGCCACGCCTTGATGTCGTCGGGTATCGCCATGCTGCGTCTCCGCGGGCAGTGTATCACGCGGGTCGGGAGCTGCCGTCGGAGCAACCCGTAGCCCGGGAGAAGCGCAGCGTATCCCGGGAAAGAAACGCTCGCTTAGTGGTTCCCGGGTTACGCGCTTCGCTGCTGCACCCGGGCTACGCGACGCTACGTAAAGCAGAGGTGGCGAAATAGAGACGAGGAGGCCGCCGTCACGGCGGCAAGCGCTCCGTCGCCGGCGGCCGAGCCGCCTCGCGGGACTGAGCATCCAGAGCGGCGAGCAATGCGCGAGCCTTCGCTTGCAGGGCCCGATACGATGGCCGCCAGTCGTCGCCGCGAGGCGTGGTCCAGGCGAGCTGGCGCACGAGCGCCATGAGGGACGCCGCGCGTTCCTGCTCGGCGGCGAGTGCCTGCTGGACCGCTTCGAACTCGGAAGCTTCGACGAAGTTGACCTTGCGGTCCTGACACACGCCGATGCAGTTGCGCGCTGCCTCGACTCGCCCACAGCCTATGCACTGCCAAGCGTCGACGTACGTGGTGATGATGCCTTTCCCCTCGCATGCTTCGATGCATCGAGGGAAACCTTAACGCAATCGACGCTCCCGCGCAGCATCGCCGCTCATCCCCGAGCGGGGATCTATCTCGTCCGTATCCTTCGCTTCGGATAGCAAGGCGGCAGCGATGGGTTCGATATGGCGCACGATGCGCTCCAGATCGAGTGCATCCAACGCGTTCTTGATCCGCAGACCGAGCTCGGTGTCGCCTTCGATCAGGAGGCGGCGGGCGAAGAACAGACTGTCGGGATCCTCGCGCCGGGTCGCGAGCCGCGCGAAGTCGTCCAGCGTCGCGCTGATCGTCACGTCGGCCGTGCGGCTCGACGGACGGGGATGGAAGCTGCGTCCCCGGTATGTCAATGTCACGCGCACCCCAATGTCCCGCGCGGCGATGCGCAGCACCTTGTCGCGCATGGCGTCCAAGGTTTCCGCATCCATCCGCCCGCCGATCCCCGCGTTGAGCGCCATCGCCACGGCGGCAGACAGCGGGAACTGCGGCAACTGGCCGGCGACGCTCGCCGCATGGCGTATCCCTCGCGCAAGCAGACTCATGGTCCTGCTCCGCCCGCCCGCTGGTCGGCCCCGGCCGTGCCGTGCCAATAGCCATCGCAGAACTCGCGCTCGGGATCGAGAGCGCGCGGCGGCGCCGTTTGCGCATCCTCATCCAGCAGCGTGCGAAACGCGGCGATCGCTTCGGCCGTGCCGCTCGCCTGCGGGCTCACGCGCACGACATCGACGTGCAGCCGCTTCATTTCCGCGACGACGGGCATCAGGTTGTAGAGGCGGGCCGATTGCGTCTGGATGCCGTTGAACACGAGCAGGCCTGCGCCCTCGAGGGTCCTCGCCAGCAAGCCCTCGGGATCGTCGAGGCAGCGGAAACCACAATCGTCCTTGGGCAGATTGTGCGCCCGTGCCGTGAAGCAGCGGGCCGAGAACGCGAGCGGCATGCGGCCGTAGGCGAACACCTCGGTCTGCAGTCCGGGCGGCCGCTTGGTCTGCATGCCGGCCAGCAGATCCTTCGAGGTATCGACCGGCGCACACCAGCGCACGGCGCCGCAGCCGTGCAGCACCGCCAGGCTCGCATCGTTGTAGACGTTCAGATGGGGGCCGATCACGAACGGCCGGCCGGCGCGGGAGGCGATCTCGACCGCGCCCATGTCGTTCGCTTCGACCGCGAAGCGGGACTGCTCGACGGTCCGCCGCACCAGGCGCAAGTCGGTCTCGGATTCGGGCAGCGCGAGCGTCGACAACACGACTTCCTTGCCGGCTTGCGCGAGTCTGTCTGCCACGTCCAACCAATCCTGGAATCGCAGCTCGTGACGGCGCGAGCACACCACTTCCCCGAGGTAGACGATGTCCACCGGCCAGGTCGCGACCTCGCCGTAGAAGGCCGTGACGCGTTCCTTGTTCCAGTAGTAGAGCAGCGGGCCGAGCGAGAGCCTCATCGTGCTCATCGCCACGGCCGATCGTACGCGCCCAGCGTGA
>JADLEZ010000485.1 GCA_020845855.1 Burkholderiales bacterium | reverse complement strand
GGGATCGAGCGTGAACGCGCGGTAGTTGCGAAAGAACGGCTGCCCGTGGGTGGTGACGAACAGGATGTGGCCGTCGCGCGTGAACCCGCGGACCATGACGTCGGGGCCGAGCCACGTCATGCGCCGCGCCGGCCCGCCTTCCGCGGGCATGAGGAACACCTCGGGATGCTGCTCGTCGCGGCTCACGAACGCGAGCCACTTGCCGTCGGGCGAGAAGCACGGGGTGGCGGGCTCGCCCAGGCCCGTGGTCAGGCGCCGCGCGGCGCCGCCGTCGGTGCCCACACTCCACACGTCGTCGTCGCACACGAAGGCGAGCGTGTTGCCGTGAATCGCGGGGTGCCGCAGGTAGCCTTGGTCGCTCATGGAATCGTGGTCCGTTGACTTAGGAGGGATGGGCTCGTGGCCCGTGGGAATCGAGGATGGTAACGGACGCTGCCCGCCGCGTGCTAGCTGCCCGGCAAGCCGCGCTTGCGGGAAACGGGTGGCGACGCCTTGCGACGGGTCGGCGAGCCGCGCGGCGCCGCCGGTTGCGATGCCTTCGCCTCCTCGATCACCCAGTCGCGGAAAGCGACCGCCGGGGGCGACAGCGTGCGCAGGCCCCGGCGCGGCCACGCGAGCCAGATGCCGACCCCCGGCACATACCCGCGCGGATCGATCACTTCCAGCGCGCCGCGAGCGAGCTCGCGCTCGGCGAGCGGCAGCGGCGCGAGCGCGACCCCTTGCCCTTCCACCGCCGCGTCGAGCGCCAGCATGGTGTGGCTGAAGAAGAGTCCGTGCGCGACGTCCACGTCGGCGGCGCCGGCCATCGTGACCCAGTCGGGCCAGTAGTCGGAGGTCACTTCGTGCAGCAGCCGCGCGCGCGACCAGTCGATGACGCCGTCGCTGCCACGCATCCCGCGCACGATCGCCGGGCTCGCCACCGGGAAGAGCTCGAGCGCGAACAGTTGCACTGCCTCGGCTTCCGCGTACACCCCGGAGCCTTCGCGGATCGCCAAGTCGAACGGGTCGCGCGCAAGGTCGGAGAGCGCGAGACTCGCGTCGATGCGCACTTCGATGGCAGGCTCCCGCGCGGTGAACTTGTGCAGGCGGGGCATGAGCCAGCGCGAGCCGAACGAAGGCACGACCGTGAGCTGTACCACGCGCCGTCCGGGGCGCACGCGCTCGGCGGCGAGCGCTATGGCGCGCAGGTGGCGCGCGATCTCGCCGTGCCACGAGCGTCCCGGGTCGGTAAGCGTCAGGCCGCGTCCTTGCCGCTGCGTGAGCGGCAAGCCCAGGTGCGCCTCCAGCACGCGCAACTGCTGGCTCACCGCGGCCGGCGTAACCGCGAGCTCGTCGGCGGCGGCACGCACGGAGCCCAGCCGCGCGACGGCGTCGAACGCCCGCACAGCGTTTAACGGTGGCAGTCGCATGCTCGCTCTGGAATTACATAGAAAATCTTAACATATCGCAACGAAATGATCGCTGGTCACGAAGCTCCGGTGACCCTATCTTCTCAAAGGCCGCAACCGCAATCGAGTCGAGGAAGATGCGCCATGCCCCACGTGGATACCCTTACCTTCCGCGCGACACCGTACCGCGAGTCGCCCTTCGCGCGCCCGGTGGCCGCGATCACCGCGTTCCTGCGCGGGCTTCTTGCAAGGCCCTTCGCGCCCAGGTGTGGCGATCCGGTCGCGCCGCGGACGCGGCAAGACCTCGAAGTGCGCACGATCGAGGAGCGCTTCGCGCACGCCCACGGCCACGCCGACCTCGAGCGCATGGAGCGCGCCTTCAACCGTCGCGACGGCGGCGGGCTGCCGATGGGGGACTGGCGGTAGCGATCAGCGGTTCGACAGTCCCACTGCCTTCACGACGCCTTCAGGCGGCCTGCAGAAGGAACTCGACCTTCACCGCTTCATAGGGGAATACGACCCCCCTACCCTCCGGCGCTCGCTCGAGCACCCCCGCATTGAGCAATGCCGTGACGTCACCGTGAACCGCCTTGACGTCGCGTCCGACGCGACGTGCCGCTTCGCGAATGGATAGGGGTCCGGCACCACACAAGACCTTGAGCAATTCCCAGCGCCTGACCGTCAGGACCTGCCACAGCAACTCGGGAGTGGCAAAGCTGATGCGCGCGGTTCGCTGCGCCTTGTGCGACTTCCAAGCCTGAGCGAAATCGCCCATCGCCTCTGCGGGTGTGCGCACGTCAAGCGTTACGGTCTTCATCATTCCACCTCGCGATGTACCAACACAAAACGGTGTTGTCAATTACTCCAACAGGCGGCACTTGTCTTGTGGTCTAGCCCATCCGCCCGTGCAGCCCCGCGAGCGGCGCGCGGCGCAAGAACGCGGCGTCGCGTCCGAGGATGAGCTTCAGCAGGTCGTCGAGCACCGCCTCCTCGATCGCCTGGCTGTGGAACTCGAGCGTCACCCGGTCGAGGCGGTCGACGTTGACGAGCGGCACGGTGACGAGGCCGGTCTGGTAGTCGACGTGGAACGATACCTTTGCGGGAATCGCGGGCGGCACCGTGATCACGCACTTGCGCACCACACCGCCGTGATCCTCGACGCGCCGGCAGGTGTAGGTGAGGCCCACGTCGTCGAGCGCCTTCTCGGCGCTTTGCACGCTCTCGGGGTACACCTCGACCGTGAGCGGACGCGCGGCCGCGATCTCGTAGTAGATGTTGATCTCCTCGATCACCGGGAAGCCGACGATGCGCCGCTCGTGCTGGCCGACATAGCCGCGCCCGAACCTCGGGGTCTCGAACACGAAGCCGTGGCCCACGTCGAAGCGATGCTGGATCGCGGGCTTGACGCCGTCGAGGTAGGAGAACGCCTTGTCGAGCCAGGTGTAGGCCTTGTGCATGCGCTCGTTGATCTTCTCGTAGCCTTCGACGTCGCTGGGTGTGTGCGCGGACGTGCGCGCGGCTTCGTACTGCGAGCGCAGCTCGTCGAGGATGGAGGGTGACGCGCTCATCGGCGGACTCCTGGAACGGGCAGCGCTGATTCTAGCGCTAGCCGCGGCGGCCGTTTCAGTGTGAAATGGCGACTTTCGCTCCGGCACTCGCCAATCCATGATCCGTCTCCTCCTTGCAGCCCTTGCGCTGGCGGGCCTCGCCGGCTGCGCCACCCGCCCGGTGAACCCACCCGTCACCTCGGTCCACCCGGACCAGGGCTATCGGCTGGCGACGCGGCCGCCGGTGCAGCGCAACCCGGATATGCTCGCCATCCTCACGTTCTCGGGAGGCGGCACCCGCGCGGCGGCGTTCAGCTACGGCGTGCTGGAGGTCCTGCGGCGCACCGAAATCACCCATCCCGACGGTCGCCGGACGCGCCTTCTCGACGGCATCGACGCCATCACCGGCGTGTCGGGCGGCAGCTTCACCGCGCTCGCGTACGGCCTGTACGGCGACAAGCTCTTCGACGAGTACGAAAAGCGGTTTCTCAAGCGCAACGTGCAGGGCGAGCTCTTAACCCGGCTGTTGACGCCGACCAACTGGCCGGCGCTCATGTCCGACACGTGGGGCCGCTCGGAAATGGCCGCGCAGCTCTACGACGAGATCCTGTTCAACGGCGCCACCTACGCCGACCTCGACAAGGGTAGCGGGCCGCTCATCGCGGTGATGGCGACCGACATCTCCACCGGTTCGCGCGTGGGCTTCACGCAAACGATGTTCGACGTGATGTGCACCGACTTGTCGTCATTCCGCCTGGCGCGGGCGGCCGCGGCATCCTCGGCGGTGCCGCTCGTGCTCTCGCCGATCACCATCAACAACTACGGCGGCACCTGCGGCTTCGACTTCCCGCAGTGGATGCGCGAGCTCGCCGACCCCGACAATCCGGCGCGGCCGGCGGCGCGCGCGATCCGGCGCATGCAGGAGATCCGCGACTTCGAGGACAGCACGGCGCGACCCTTCCTGCACCTCGTCGACGGCGGCTTGTCCGACAACCTCGGCATGCGCGGCGTGCTCGAGATCCTGGAGGAGTTCGAGGCGGCGCGCCTGCGCGGCTACAAGACGCCCCTGGACCACGTCAAGCGCATCGTCGTGGTGGTGGTCAACTCGCTGTCGGTGCCGGTGACGACGTGGGACCAGTCGGAGCGCCCACCGGGAAACTTGGAGATACTGCTCAAGGCTACCGGTGTGCCGATCGACCGCTACTCGTTCGAGAACGTCGAGCTCTTGCGCGACATGATCGCCCGCTGGGATATCCTGCGGCGCATCCGCGAAACGGGTGCCCTCGATCCCAGGAAAGACCCGCAGCTCGCCGCCCTCCTGAATTCGCCCAGCGCGCAACTGTACGCGATCGATGTCTCGTTCCCGCAGCTCAAGGACGCGAAGGAGATCTCCTACCTCAACGACCTGCCGACTTCGTTCGTGCTGCCCGACGAAGCGGTCGACCGCCTGCGCGCCGCGGCCGGCAAGATCCTCCTCGACTCGCCCGACTTCCAGAAGTTGCTGAAGGACGTCGGCGCGCGGGTGGTGGCGGATAAGTAGGGTCAGAGTCGATTTATAAAAGTTTGGGGTCTATAAAAGTTTGGGGTCAGAGTCGATTTATCGCACAAGCTTCGCCATCGCCATACCGTATACGATAAATCGACTCTGACCCCAAATTTTTGTCCTGACTGGTCCTGACTCTATTTATTCGGCGGGCGGGTCCGTGCTGCGCAGAAACGTGCGGCCGTGCAATCCGAAGAGCTTGAGCTTGGCGAGCGCGCCTTCGGTCGCCCGAAAGCCCGTGTACCAACGGTAGCCGATCGCCGCCAGCGCGACGCCTAAGATCGCGAGGAAGACGACCGGCAAGCGTGTGAGCAGCGCCACGCCCAATATGCCGGCCGCGAACGCGATGCGCCCGGGGGTGGCGAAGATTGCATTCGCGCCCTGCACCTCTTCGGCCTGGATGAGCGCACGCTGCGCGGACCGGCCGAGGGTGGCGAGCTTCTCCGCCGAGCGGCGCAGATCTTCGTAGTCGGCGTCGACGTGCCCCAGGCGCTCGATGTTCCGGCATGCCGCCTGGAGTTCGTCGAAGCAATCGAGGAGCGCGGTGACGCTCTGCGCTTCGAGGTCGCGCTCGCCCGAAGGCGATAGCGCGAGGATCTGGCTTACGCGCTCGCGCAGCGCGGCGCGCGCGGCGTCCTGGCTGCGTGCGCGCGCCTCGGCCGTGGCCGCCTGCCGCCTCTGCTCCTGCTTCGCTGCATCCTGCGCGAGCGGCAGCATGAGGCGCGCCATGACCACGCCGGCGGGACTCTGTTGCGCACGCTCCCATGCCGACTCGTACCACGGGCAGAAGCCCGCCACCTGGCCGAGACCTGCGAGTACCTCGCCGCGCAGGGCATCGACGAAAGCGGCGTCGGAGAGCGCCAGGATGAGCGGGCCGTTGACGAAGCGCTGCGCCGGCGGCGCGAGGCGATCGGGCGCGGCGTACACGAGGTCGTCGTAGCTCACCACTCCGTCGCCGCGCGGCTTGCGGCTCCATTCCTCTTCTTCGCGCTGCGCGCCCGCCCACAACTGCGTGAACGCCTGCCAACCTTCCCGCCAGCGGCGGTCGAGATCGCGCAGGGAAGCCGAGCCGGCGTCGCCGAAGCTCGCCAACACGCCGTCGCGCCACAGCGAGTCGAGCCAGTCGCGCGCGTCGTCGTCACCCTTGGCCGCGTCGCGCGCGCTGTTGTTCAAGGTTTCGACGGCGACCGGTGTACCGCGCCACACCGGCGGCAGGTCGGGTGCGGCCGCGAGCAGGAAGCGCAGCAGCCGCGCGTCCTCGGTAAGATCGCGCTGCTCCTGGAGGTCGCGCAGCGTGCGCAGCAGGTTGTAGTCGTGCAACTCGTTTTCGAGCCAGCGCGCGACCTGCCCGCGCGCGAGGTCGCGGCGCGCGGCCTCCCAGTGCTTGGCGAGCGCCTGCGCCAGCTCGGCGGCGGTGGTCGCCTCGGTGCGGTCGAAGCGGTACGGGCGCACGCCGAACGGTGCTGTCGCTTCCGCGTCCTCCGCCGCGGTGAGTGTCGCATCGCCGGCGAGCCAGCGCGCCACTTCCTCGCTGCCCCAGCGCCGCTTCGGGTCGCGCAGCAGGAGGCCGCGGCACAGCGTGCGCAGCTCGTCGTCGTACACCGCGCGCACGTCGATGGGGCGGGTGGCGAGCTGGTGGTTCATCACCTGCTCGTTCAGGCCGTCGAAGGGATGCCGGCCGGTCGCGGCTTCGAGCGCGATCATGCCGAGCGACCAGAAGTCGGCCTTGCGGTCGAGGACTCCCGTGAGCACCTCGGGGGCGGCGTACTTGGTCGTGCGCGCCGCGGTGGTGAAGTGCTGCGTGGCCGCCGACATCGACGCGATGCCGAAGTCGGTGAGCGCAAGCGACAGCGGCCGCGCGCCGCGCACCAGCACGTTCTCGGGCTTCAAGTCCCGGTGCAGGATGCCGTGCGCGTGGATGCCCACCAGCGCGTCGGCGATCTCGGCGACGATGCGGCGAATGTCGGCCTTGGGCAGCGGGCCCGCGCGCAGGAGCGCTTCCAGCGTCCCGCCGGGCACGTATTCCAGTAGCTCGTACGCGGCGCCGTCGGACACGCCGTGATCGAGCACCTTGACCACCGTGTCGCCGACCGACCGCGCGAGAATGTCGAGCAGGTGGAAGTCGGGCTGGATGCCCTTGCGGTAGAGCTTCGCGACGGCCCTGTCGCCTTTGCGTTCGTCGACGACGAGCAGGATGTCGGCTTCGCTGCCCGTAGCGGGGAACACGTCGACCACGCGATAGCGGTCGCGCAGCGCGGACGGCAACGGGCGCGCGCCGGTGACTTCCGGCGCAGCGCGAAGCGGACGGTTGCAATAGACGCAGCGCACGCTGCCCGCAGGGTTGGCCTGGCCGCAATCCGCGTGCGGGCAGGTGAGCGTGGCCGCCTGCGCGGGCGGCTCGGCGGACGCTCCGGCGGGCGCCTCGGCAGAAGGCGGCGCGGGCGCGCGCTTCAGCGAGAAGTCGACGCCGGCGAGAAGCGCGCCGCAGGCGCAGCGCGCGCGCTCGGGCGGGTTCTCCACATCGCAGACGGGACAGACGCGAACGTACTCCTGGGCCATATCGGCCCGACTTTACCTGCGCCAGGACACTTCGGTAAGGGTGAGGCCGCGGCTTTGGCACAGCGCCTCGACTGCGGCCATGTCGCCGCGGCCGGGAATGCCGATCATCCACACGCGGCCGCCTTCGACGGTGGCCTGCATGCGCCTGCCTGCTTCCGCCGGCGCGTCGAGCCAGTGCGCGTAGCGCGCACGGCCGCGCGCCGACAGCGGGACGAGCGGCTGGTTGCGCGAGCCGCGCCAGATCGGCCCTTGCGGAAGGTGATCGACATACGGCTCGGGGATGACCGCGTCGAGGAGTGCCAACAGATCCGCGTGCTTGCTTTCCAGCGTGCGCAGCGGCAACCCGCTGTAGCAGAGGACGTCGAAATCGAGGTGCTCGGCGCGCCGCCATGCGCTAAGACCCTCGAGCAGCGCGCGCAGACCTGCGGCTTGCTCGAACGGCTCGCCGCCGCTGATGGTCACGCCTTCCGGCGCGTTCTTGGACACCTTGGCGCACCAGGCGAGGAGATCGCGCACCGTGATCGCCTTCGCGGGGTCGGGAGGCCAGGTGTCCTGCGACACGCAGCCCGGGCAGTGGATCGAGCAGCCCTGCACCCAGATGCCGATGCGGCGGCCGGGCCCGAGCACGGTCACCGGCCAGTGGGCTTTGTTCAGCTCCAGCGTCGGAGTCTTCACGGTGCTCCCTCGCCCCTCGCCCCTCGTCCCTAAGACAAAGTCACCGTCATGATCCGGTTCTCGTCGTACTCGAGCCCCGTCACCGCCACGTGCTTGCGACCCGCGAGCGGGATGCGGAACATCGCGCGCGCCAGGGGATTGACGAACAGCGATTCGAGTTGGTTGCCGATGCCGCGCCCGCCGTTGCTCAAGTCCTTGGTGCACAGCTCGTGCAGCTTCTCGCGCACGGCGTCGGCGAGCGTCAACTCGACCTTGTGCTCGTCGCGCACCCGGTTGACCACGTTGCGCAGCATGCCGTCGAAGATCTGTACCGCGATGTCCGGCGTGATGAAGCCGAACACGATGAT
>JADLEZ010000484.1 GCA_020845855.1 Burkholderiales bacterium | reverse complement strand
TGAGCGCGGTCCCGACGATCTGGACGACGGGCACGACCGAGGTCTTCAAGACCGGCACGTGGCGCGCCGCGCTGCCGAGGCACATCCACGCGCCGTCGCCGTGCCACGCGGCGTGCCCGGTCGACGGCGACATCGCGGAATGGATCGGCCGCGCGCGCGCCGGCGATCTTCGCGGCGCGTGGGAAGTCCTCACCCGCCACAATCCGTTCCCCGCGATCGCGGGACGTATCTGCCACCATCCGTGCGAGGCGGCGTGCAACCGCGCGGGCTACGACGAGCCGCTCGCGATCTGCAAGCTCGAGCGCTTCGTCGGCGATCGGGCGATCGCCGAGGGCTGGCGATTCGCGCCGCCCGGACCGGCGCGGGGCGAGAGGGTCGCCGTCATCGGCGGCGGACCGTCCGGCCTTTCGGCGGCGTTCCAGCTCGCGCGCGGCGGCTACGCGGTGACGCTGTTCGAGTCGCAGCCGGAGCTCGGCGGGCTGATGCGCTACGGCATCCCCGCGTACCGGCTCGCGCGCGGCGTGCTCGACGCGGAGATCGCGCGCATCCTCGCGCTTGGTGTCGACGTTCGGCGAAGCGAGCCGGTGTCCACGCCGGAAGCCCTGGCGCGAGTGCGCCGCGACTTCGACGCCGTGTACGTCGCCACCGGCGCGACGCGGCAGAAGCGGCTGCCGGCGCTCGACTACGCGAGACCGTGGGTGCTCGACGGCGCCACCTACCTCGCGCGGTGGAACGCGGGCGACGCGCCCGCGCTCGGCCGGCGCATCGTCGTGATCGGCGGCGGCAGCGCGGCGATCGACGTGGCGCGAAGCGCGCGCCGCGCGGGGCACGACGTGACGATGCTCGCGCTCGAGACGCGCGCGCAGATGCCCGCGCATCCCGACGAGATCGTCGAGGCGCTGGAGGAAGGCATCGCGCTCGTCGACGGCGCCATGATGCAGACGGCGGTCGAGCGCGCCGGCGCGGTGGCGCTCGCCTGCGTGCGGGTGCGCGTCGAAGCCGGCGCGCTCCGCGGGCAATTTACGGTGACGCCGATCGATGGCGGCGCGTTCGAGATCGCGGCCGACGCGGTCGTCCCTTCGATCGGGCAGGATCCCGATCTCGCGCCGCTCGCGCAGTTGCGGGCGAACGGCGCGCTCGTCGCAGTCGACGCGCGGCAGGCCACCAGCGCCGAGCGCGTCTACGCGGGCGGTGACGTCGCCAGCATGGCGCGCTTCGTGACCGAGGCGGTCGGCATGGGCAAGCGCGCGGCGCACGCGATCGACCGCGCGCTGCGAGGCGCCGCCGCGCCGGCGGATGCGAACGGCGAGGCGATCGTGCCGCTCTCGGCAATCAGCACCTTCTACCACCGGCCGGCGGCACGCGTGGCCGAGCGACGCCTGGTCGCGAGCGAGCGCGTCACCGGCCGCGCCGAGGTGCAGATCGGACTCGAGGTCGAGCAGGCGCTCGCCGAGAGCGCGCGCTGCTTCTCGTGCGGCACGTGCATCGACTGCGACAACTGCGTCGTCTATTGCCCCGACCTCGCGGTGAAGCGCGTCGACGGCGGCTACGTGGTGCTGACCGATTACTGCAAGGGCTGCGGCGCGTGCGTCAAGGAGTGCCCGACGGGATCGATGAAGATGATCGACGAGACGAAGTGACGCGCCGACGATGAACGCCCGCGACGACGCGCAGATGCGCGAGACGACGATGCTGCTCACCGGCAACCACGCGGTCGCGTGGGCGGCGAAGCTCGCGCGGCCGAAGGTGGTGCCCGTCTATCCGATCACGCCACAGACTCCGGTGCTCGAGAAGATCACCGAGCTCCAGGCGGCCGGCGAGTTCGACGCCGAAGTGATCACGCCCGAATCCGAGCATTCGGTGATGGCCGCGTGCATTCCGGCGTCGCTCGCGGCGGTGCGGGTGTTCACCGCCACCGCCTCGCAGGGCGTGCTCCTGATGCACGAGCTGCTGCACTACGCGAGCGGCGCGCGCGCCCCGATCGTGATGGCGAACGTCAACCGCACCCTCGCCTCGCCGTGGGCGTTCTGGCCCGACGAGACCGACAGCCTCGCGCAGCGCGACACCGGCTGGATCCAGTACTACGTCGAAAGCAGTCAGGAGGCGCTCGACACCGTGATCCAGGCGTTCAAGGTCGCCGAGCGCGTGCTGCTGCCGGCGATGATCAACCTCGATGCGTTCTACGTGTCGCACGCGCTCGAGCCGGTGCGCGTGCCGGCGCAGCACGTGGTCGACGCCTTTCTCCCGGCCTACGATCCGCCGCACCGGCTCGACACGGCGCGAGTCGAGTCGTGGGGCAACGTCGTGTCGCAGGAGATGTTCTGCCGCCACCGCCGCCAGCTCGGCGACGCGATGGCGCAGGTCCCGGCGGCGGCGCTCGACGCCGATCGGGAATGGCGCTCGCTCACCGGCCGCGGCTGGGACCTGATCGAGCGCTATCGCTGCGAGGACGCGAAGGTCGTCGTCGTCGCGATGGGAAGTATCTGCGGCACCGTGCGCGACGCGGTCGACGCGATGCGCGATGCCGGCGAAGCCGTCGGCCTGCTGAAGGTGCGATTGTTCCGGCCGTTTCCCGCCGCCGAGCTGCGCGAAGCGCTCGCGGGCGTGCCGGTTGCCGTCGTCCTCGACCGTAACTTCTCGCCCGGCTACGGCGGAGTGCTGCACCAGGAGCTTCGCGGCGCGCTGTACGGCGCCGAGCTGGCGCCGAAGAAGCTGCACGGCGTTCTCGCCGGCGTCGGCGGCGTCAACGTTGCGCCGCGCAAGGTCGCCGAGATCGTTCGCGCGGCCGCGACTCGCGAGCCGCGGCACGAATCGGTCTGGATGGAGTGAAAGGAATGTCGATGCTCGACGTCGCGCGCGACGACATGCTGTGCTCGGGCCACGCCGCCTGCCCCGGCTGCGTCGACGCGCTCTCGGTTCGCCACGTGCTCGCCACCCTCGGTCCGAAGACGATGGCGGTCGTCCCGCCGTCGTGCATGGCGATCATCGCGGGGCCCCAGCCGTACAGCTCGCTGCGCATCCCGGTGTACCAGCCGTCGCTCGAGGCGAGCGCGGCGGCGGCCACCGGCCTTCGCCGGGCGCTCGACGCGCGCGGCGAGCGCGACACGCACGTCGTCGTGCTCGCCGGCGACGGCGGCACGTACGACATCGGCTTCCAGTGCCTGTCGTCGGCCGCCGAGCGCAACGAGAACTTCATCTACGTCTGTCTCGACAACGAAGGCTACATGAACACCGGCGCGCAGAAGTCGTCGTCGACGCCGCATCTGGCGCGCACGGGCTCGACGCCCGCCGGCAAGCCGTCGAAGAAGAAGAATCTCATGGAGATCATGGCCGCGCACGAGATCCCCTACGCGGCGACCGCGAGCGTCGGCTTCCTGTCCGACCTCGTGCGCAAGGTCGAGAAGGCCAAGACGATCCACGGCACGCGCGTCATCACGCTGCTGATTCCGTGCCTCGACGGCTGGGGCCTGCCCGACGACGCCGGCGTGCTCGCGTCGCGCTACGCCGTCGAGTGCGGCGCGTTCCCCCTCTACGAGATCGAGAATGGGCGCACCTACACGCTGAACCACGCGTCCAAGCCGCGGCCGCTGCGCGACTACCTCGCGCTGCAGACGCGCTTTCGGCATCTGCGCGACGCCGACGTCGAGGCGCTGCAGGCCGAGGTCGACGACGTTTGGGCGCGCCTTGTCGCCCGCTCGCAGGCCGCCGCGTAGTCCGATGTCGCAAGACTCGGGCGCCGACCGCCGCAAGGAGCCGGGGCGCATGAAGCTGTGACACGGCGGTATGATGCGCCCGTCGCCGGCAGCGGGCACCTTCATGTACCTCCCCAGTCACTTTGCAGAGGATCGCCGCAACGAGCTCGCGCGCCTGATCGCGGCGCACCCGCTGGGGGCGCTGGTCGTGAACGGCCCGGCGGGCCTCGACGCCAACCACGTGCCGTTCCTGTTCGAGGAGAGCGAGGGCGGCCAGGGAAGGCTGCTCGCGCACGTCGCCCGGGCCAATCCGCTGTGGCGGGAAGCCAAGGACGGCGACGAGGCGCTGGTGATCTTCCGCGCGGAGGACGGGTACGTCTCGCCCAACTGGTATCCGAGCAAGCACGAGCTGCATCGGCAGGTGCCGACGTGGAACTACCGCGTAGTGCACGTTCACGGCAGACTGTTCATCCGCGACAGCGAGCGGTTCGTGCGCGGCGTGGTCGCGCGCCTGACGCGCGTGCACGAGGCACGCACGGGGGCACCGCGGCCGTGGCGGATGACCGACGCAGCGCCCGGCTACATCGACGAGATGCTGGCCAACATCGTCGGCATCGAGATCGAGATCGTCAGGATGGCCGGCAAGTGGAAGCTCGGCCAGAACAAGGAGGCGCGCGATCGCGCCGGCGCGGTCGCCGAGTTGCGCCGGCACGGCCACGAAGCGCTCGCCGCGGAAATGGCGAACGCGCAAGGGGCGAAGGATTGAGGCAGAACTGTGTCATCCCTCGCTGCGCTCGGAATGACACAGTTTCAAGGAAATGCGAAATCGAGATTCCTCGCTGCGCTCGGAATGACACAGCTCCAACGACCTGCTACAGCAGGAGCCTCGCGCTGGCCAAGGCGTAGACCCGCTCGTCGGTCATGTCGGCGACGGTGAGCGCAGCGCCGCTCGCGGCAATCGACGCCGCGGTGGCCGCGGTGGCGAGCGCGATCACGTCGAGGCTCGCCGCGCGTGCCGCGGCGATGCCGGGCGCGGAGTCCTCGACCGCGAGCGTGCGCGCGGGATCCAGCGACAGCGCCCGCAGCGCGGCGAGGTAAGGGTCCGGAAACGGCTTGCTGCGCGGTAGTTCCGCGGCGCTGACGATCACGTCGAAGTCCCGCGTGAAGCCCATCACGGCGACCATGAGCTCGGCATTCTCGCGCGGCGCGTTGGTGACGAGCCCGGTCGCGATGCCCTTGCCCCGCGCCCACGCGAGGAGCTCGACCGCACCGGGGGTGGCGTCCACGCCCGCCGCGGCGAGCTCGCGGAACCAGCGCTCCTTGTCCTGCGCGAGCCGCTCCCGCTCGGCACTGCCGAGGTCGGGGAAGAGGTACGCCGTGATGTCTTCGTTCGAGCGGCCCGAGACGTGCCGCAGGAACGTCGGGTGATCGAGCGAGCGCCCGTACGCCGCGAGGAGAGCATTGAAGGCGGCGTGGTGCAGGTGCTCGGTCTGGGCGAGCGTGCCGTCGAGGTCGAAGAGCAGACCCGCGCGCGTGGCCGGCCCGCGCGCGGTCATGGCGGGTCCCCCATGCCTACTTCATCATCGCGCGCGTCTCGCTCACCATCTTGGCGAGCCCGGCGTCCGGGGCGACCTGCCCGCGCATCACCTCGTTGATGATGTCGCGCTGCATGCGCCAAATGCGCACGGTGTCGCCGGGGTAGCCTTGCCACGGCAGCGCGCGGTCGACCTGCATCGAGACCGTACGGAAGTTGGGATTCTTGGCGTAGAACGGTCCCAGGAACTCGGGGCCGGTCGCCCGCTTGTTGAGCGGAAGGTAGCCCGTGATCTCGACCACGATCGTCTGCGCCTCGGGCCCGGTGATGAACTTCGCGTACTCCCAGGCTGCCTTCTGCTTCGCCGCATCCTTGGTGGTGATGATGAGCGCGTTGCCGCCGGTGGGGATGCCTCCCTTGGCCTTGTCGTCGATCGGGAACACCGCGGTGCCGAGCGTGAAGCGGTTGCCCACGCCGTCGGTCATGAGCCGCAGCCGCGCCGGGGTATCGAAGAACAACCCGGTCTGCCCGGCGATGAACTGCTGGCGTGAGGCCTCGAAGTCGAGGATCGACATCTTGCCGTCGGTCACGAAGCGGCGCAGGTTGCGCATCTCCTTGCGCCCGATGTCGTTGTCGAAGGCGATCTTGGTGCCGGTGTCGTCGAGCATGCGCGTTCCGGCCTGGTCGAGGATCGCCTGGAACAGCCAGGTATCGGGCCACACGTGCACGTCGTACGCCATCCCGGCCATGCCGGGCGACGTCTGCGCGATCTTGGCGGCCAGCGCAACCACGCCATCCCAGGTATCCGGCATGCGGGCGGGATCGCCGCCCGCTTTCTTCACCGCCTCGGTGTTGAAGTACATGATCGGCAGCGAGGCGTTCACGGCGAGTCCGTACTGCTTGCCGTGGACCTGGCCCAACTTGATCACGGAGTCGGTGTAGTTCGCCGCGCGCCAGGCCGCGGGTTCGGCGGCCAGCAGCGGCCCCAGGTCCACGATCTGGCCGCGCTTCTCGAGCGTGCCGGCGAGCTCTCCCAGGAGGTGGAAGCCCGGGAAGTACATGTCGGGCAACTGGTTGGTCACCGCCGCGCGCAACATCGCCTGATGGCCCTCGTCGTAGTCCTTGGCCGGCGCCCGGAACTTGATCTCGATGTTCGGGTGCGCCTTCATGAAGGCTTGTGCGATGGGCTCGTGGTACCTCGCGAAGCCCGGTTGCGCGTACAGCACGTCGAGCGTGACCTTCTGCGCGGCAGCCGGCGCCGTCACCAGCGCCGCGGCGGCGCCCGCGACGGCGAACCGCACTGCCTTGTTCCAGAGCGCTTTCATGGGAAATCCTCCTTGTACTGGCATATTCACTCTAGCATAGAGCGTTTGCTCGCACAAATTGACCCATTTCGGCCGACATGACGGATTGTGCGATGCAAAATTGCTCATACGAAGAGCTAACGCTATGATACACGGATGAGCGCCGTTCCGCATCCCGAAAGCCGGCCGCAGCCCACCCCCGAGCTCAACGGACGCCTCGACGAGGCCGCGCGTGCGGGCTGGCTGTACTACATCGCCGGCAAGACCCAGGACGATATCGCACGCACGCTCAACGTGTCGCGGCCGACGGCGCAGCGGCTCGTGTCGCTGTGCCGCGCCGAGGGACTCATCACCTTTCGCATCAATCATGCGATCAGCGCGTGCATGAGTCTCGCCGCCGCGCTGCGCGACCGGCACGGGCTCGTCCACTGCGACGTGGTCCCTTCCGACGGCAGCGACGAGACGAGCTCCGCCGGCGCGGCCGAGGCCTGCGCCATCGTCATCGAGCGCATGCTGCGCGCCACCGGACCGCTGGTGATCGGCCTCGGCACCGGGCGCGCGATGCGCGCCAGCGTCGCGCGGGTCGCGCCGACCCCGCGCCCGCTGCACCGCGTGGTCTCGCTGGTGGGAACCATTTCCCCCGACGGATCGGCGAGCCGCTTCAACGCACCCGAGCGCCTGGCCGAGCTGACCGGCGCGCAGCACTTCCCGCTGCCGTTGCCGATGCACGCAACCACGGCCGCGCAGCGCGAGCAGCTCCTGGCGCTCGATCCCGTGCGCCGCATCTTCGCGATGGCGCAGCAGGCCGACGCCTGGTTCTCCGGCCTGAGCCAGTTCGACGACGAAGCCGTGCTCTACCGCGACGGCTTCATCCGCCGCGACGAGCTGCTCGAGCTCATGCGCGTCGGCGCCGTCGGCGAGAACCTCGGCTGGGCCTTCGACGCCAACGGACGCATCCTCGATGAGGGACTCAATGCGCGTGTCACCAGTGTCCCGCTGGCGCCCGGCAGCGACCGGCTGCGGGTCTGCGTGGCGCACGGACCCGCGAAGGTCGCCGCACTGCGCGCGGCGCTCACGGGGCGCATCGTCAACGGCCTCATCACCGACGAACCCACGGCCCGCGCCGTGCTCGGACAGTAAAGGCACGCCCCCGATGACGGACCGCTCAGCGCCGCAAGCACTTTCCCGCGCCACCCTCGCCACGCTGCCGGCGGCCGTGGCTCGCCCCGGTTACGATCCACGCGTGCTACGCGCGGGCATCGTCCACGTCGGCGTGGGCAACTTCCATCGCGCGCACCAGGCCGTCTATCTCGACGATCTCTTCGCCCTCGGCTTGAATCGCAACTTCGGCATCGTCGGCGCCGGCATCCGCGACGCGGATCGCGCGATGCGCACGGCACTCGCGGGCCAGGACTACCTCACCACCGTCGTGGCGCAGGAAGGCAGCCACGCGCAGGCGCGGGTGACGGCGGCGATGCTCGACTTCGTCGATCCCGCGGATCCCGGCGCGCTGGTCCACACCCTGGCCGATCCCGCGACGCGCATCTGCTCGCTCACCGTGACCGAAGGCGGTTATTGCGTGGACGCGGCAACGGGGCGCTTCGATGCCGCGCACCCCGACATTGCGAGCGATGCGCAGGCACTGGCGCCGCTGGCTGCCGACTCGTCGTCCGCGCCGCGCCACGTTGCATGGCGGACCGCCTTCGCGCCGATCGTGGCCGCACTCGCACGGCGCCGCGACTTGGGCCTGGGGGCGTTCACCGTGATGTCGTGCGACAACCTGCCCGGCAACGGCGACGCCGCCCGCGCCGCGGTACTGGGTCTCGCCGCCAAGGTGGACGTCGACCTCGCGCAGTGGATCGACCGCAGCGCGAGCTTTCCCAACGCCATGGTGGACCGCATCACACCCGCTACCACCGAGGCGCAACGCGCGGCGTTGCGCACGCGCTTCGGCGTGGACGACGCCCGCCCGGTGTTCTGCGAGAGCTTCCGGCAGTGGGTGCTCGAGGATCGCTTCTGCGCGGGCCGCCCGGCGCTGGAAAAGGTCGGCGTCACGTTCGTCGCGGACGTGCACCCGTTCGAGCGCATGAAGATCCGCATCCTCAACGGGGGCCACGCCGCGATCGCCTACCCGGCGGCGCTGCTGGACATCGTCTTCGTGCACGACGCGATGGCCGATGCGCGCATCGCGCGCTTCCTGTCGAAGCTTCTGACCGAGGAGGTGCTGCCGGTGGTGCCGCCGGTCCCCGGCGTCGATCTGACCGCCTACCAGGCGACGGTCGAGCAGCGATTCGCCAACCCCGCCGTCGGCGACACCATCCGCCGCCTCTGCCTCGACGGCTCGAACCGCCAGCCCAAGTTCATCGTGCCCACGATCGCCGCGCGGCTTGCGCAGGGGCTCGACATGACCGGTTTGGCGCTCGCGTCGGCGGCCTGGTGCCGCTACTGCAACGGCGTGACCGACAGCGGTGCGGCGATCGCGCCCAACGACGACGCGTGGCCGCGACTGCAGGCCGCCGCGCGCGAGGCGCAGAACGAGCCGCGGGCGTGGCTCGCGATGCGCGACATCTATGGTGACGTCGGAACCCATCCCAGTGTCGTTGCCGCCTTCACCGCGGCGCTGGGCACCCTGGCGCGCGATGGGGCGGCGTGCGCCCTGGAGCGGTACGTCAGCTAGACAGTTTGCTAAATTTCGCGACCGTATCCCCAATCCAGTGTCATCCCGAGCGTAGCGAGGGATCCGCTTTCGCGGCGAATCAGCGAGCTGCGTAAAGCAGATCCCTCGTC
>JADLEZ010000483.1 GCA_020845855.1 Burkholderiales bacterium | reverse complement strand
TGTTCTCCACAACGACCGACTGTCCCCACATTTCGCTGAGCTTCTGGGCGATGAGGCGCCCGGCGATGTCGAGCGAGCCGCCGGGCGGGAACGGGACCACGAGCTTGACCGGCTTCGCGGGATAGGTTTGCGCCTGCGCCGGCAGCGCGGCCGCCGCGACCGCCGCGGCCACCAGGAGCAGGAAGCGCAAACGTACTGAAACAGCTTGTAACAAGTTCGACACCGCGGAACTCCTCCACTTGGTCATGTTCTACCCGATTCTAGCAACCGGCGAGCGCCGTCTCGCCGCTTTCATTTGGCGTGCTCCCGCCGGACGCGCATAATGCCTGTTTTGCCCGGAAGCGCAACAAACCGGCCCGGCCGGCCGCCATAAATGAGCAAAAACATCGCAACCCTCGGTGTCGTGGTCGTGGTGGCAGCCGCCGCGGCGGGCGGCGGCTACTGGTACGGAACCCGGCACGTGCCCCTGCCTGCCGTCGCTTTGCCCGGGTCGGCAGCGCCGCCGAAAGCCAACGGCGGCGGGCAAGCCGCAGCCGGCAGCCAGGCGGTTTCGGTCGAGACGATCAAGGTCGGCACCGCGCCCATGCCGCAGACCATCACCGCGGTGGGCAGCCTGCGCTCCGACGAATCGGTGACGCTGCGTCCTGAAACCGCCGGTCGCATCAAGGAAATCGCGTTCCAGGAAGGCCAGCGCGTGGTCAAGGGCACCCCGCTGGTCCGGCTCGATTCCGCGATCCCGCAGGCAGAGCACGAGCAGGCCAAGGCCAACGCGTGGCTCGCGAAGACCAAGTACGAGCGCGCGGTCGACCTCGCCAAGCAGAAGTTCATCTCGGGGCAGGCGAGGGACGAAGCGGAAAGCAACATGAAGGTCGCCGAGGCGGCGTTGCAACTCGCGCAGGCGAAGCTCGCCAAGACGGAAATCCGCGCGCCGTTCTCCGGCATCATCGGCTTGCGCACCGTGTCGGTCGGCGACTACGTGAAAGAAGGCGCCGATCTCGTGAACCTCGAGGCGATCGACCCCTTGAAGGTCGACTTCCGCGTGCCCGAGATCTATCTGCGGCAGGTGCAGCCCGGGCAATCGCTCACGGTCACGCTCGACGCCATGCCCGGCGCCTCCTACGACGGCAAGGTGATCGCGGTCAATCCGCTGGTGGACGCCGCGGGCCGCGCGATCGTCATCCGCGCGCAGGTCCGCAACGCCGACACCATGCTGCGGCCGGGCATGTTCGCGCGGGTGAAGCTCATCACGCGCGACCAGGCCGACGCGGTCGTCGTGCCGGAGCAGGCTCTCGTCCCGCAGGGCACCGAGCGGTTCGTGTTCAAGGTGGTCGACAACAAGGCGACCCGGGTCAGGGTCGAGACGGGCCAGCGCCGCGACGCGATGGTCGAGGTCCTTTCCGGCCTCTCCCCGGGCGACATCGTGGTGACCGCGGGGCAGCTCAAGCTGCGCGACGGCGTGCCGGTCGCGTCGGTCGCGCCGCGCGACCCCAAGGCCGGCCCCCCGGACGTGCAGGGGATGCAGGCGCCCGCGTCGCCGGCGCCGGAGGCGAGCGCGTCGCCCATCGCTCCCGCGAACGCGGCGCCGGTGAAGTCCGGCGGTCTTTCCCCGCGCCAGCCGAAGAGCTGATCTCCTTCAAGGGGCCTCGATGACGCTGCCCGAGGTATGCATCAAGCGCCCGGTGTTCGCCACCGTGCTGTCGCTCATCATCCTGCTCGTCGGGCTCATCTCCTACCAGCGGCTGTCGGTCCGCGAATATCCGCGCATCGACGAGCCGGTGGTGAGCGTCAACACGACCTACCGCGGTGCGTCGGCGGAGGTGGTCGAGTCGCAGGTGACGAAGGTGCTCGAGGACTCGCTGTCCGGCATCGAGGGCGTGGAGATCATGACCTCGCAAAGCCGCTCCGAGCAGAGCCGCATCAACGTGCGCTTCGCGCTGTCGCGCAATCCCGACTCGGCGGCGGCCGACGTGCGCGACAAGGTGGCGCGCGTGCGTTCGCGGCTGCCGGACGCCGTCGACGAGCCGGTCATCGCCAAGGTCGAGTCCGACGCCTTCCCCATCATGTACATTTCGGTGGAGGCGGGAACGCAGACACCGCTGCAGGCGTCCGACTACATCGCGCGCTACATCAAGCCGCGGCTATCCGTGCTGCCGGGCGCGGCCGACGTACGCATCTTCGGCGAGCGGCAGGTGTCGATGCGCATCAACATCGACCGCACGCGCCTCGCCGGCTACAAGCTGACCGTGCAGGACGTCGAGGACGCGATCCGGCGGCAGAACGCCGAGATTCCCGCCGGCCGCATCGAGTCGACCACGCGCGAGTTCACGGTCGTCGCCGAGACCGACGTGCAGTCGCCCGAGCAGTTCAACAACATCATCATCGCCAACGTCGGCGGCTATCCGGTGCGCGTCCGCGACGTCGGCCACGCGGCGATCGGCGCCCTCGACGAACGCGTGATCTCGCGCTTCAACGGCAAGCCGTCGCTCAACATCGGCGTGATCAAGCAGGCGGTCGCCAACCCGCTGGACCTGTCGAAGGCGGTGCGCGCCGAGGTCGAGAAGATCAACCAGAATCTGCCGGCGGGCATGAAGCTCGTGATCTCCTACGACACGTCGGTGTTCATCGACCGCTCGATCGCGTCGGTGTTCCGCACCGTCGCCGAGGCGACCCTGCTCGTGGTGCTGGTGATCTTCTTCTTCCTGCGCAGCCTGCGCGCCACGATCATCCCGATCATCACCATTCCGGTTTCGCTGATCGGCGCCTTCGCGATCATGTACTTCTTCGGGTTCACGATCAACACGCTGACGCTGCTGGCCATGGTGCTCGCCATCGGCCTCGTCGTCGACGACGCGATCGTGGTGCTGGAGAACATCT
>JADLEZ010000482.1 GCA_020845855.1 Burkholderiales bacterium | reverse complement strand
GTGTCCGCGTAGTGGCACACGACGTAGATGCCGCGCGTGCGGGTCTTGGCGAACGTCCAGCGCACGACGCGTGCGTTGGGGTCGTCCGGCACGAGGTCCGCCATCTCGTTGGGCGGGCCGTCGTAGATGCTGATTCCGACGGCAGGCGCGCTGCCCGCGTGCGGCTCGCTGCCTTTCACGTCCTGCACGATCGTGGGCGTGCGCGCGAGCGGCGCCCACCCCGCGGGCACGGAGCCCGCGATGCTCTGCGCGGTCGCAAGCTGCGCGGGGCAGTCGAGCCGCCAGTCGGCCGCCTGCGCCGCGGCGGCGGCAAGCAGGAGCGGCGTCCACCAAAGGCGTTTCATGCGAGGATCGAGCATGGTTGACGGACGTGGGGGATTCCCCGAGGATTCTAGCGCGCTTAGCGCCTGCTTCGAACGACAACAACGCGCCTCCCGCCCCGGCTACCCACGTGCTGCCCTCCTCGCTGCAGATCAGCATCGTCACCTACCGGCCGGAGATGAAGCTGCTCGAGCGCTGCTTGCGCAAGCTCGCGCTCGCGATCGCCGCGGGCCGGCAGGCCGGGGTCGTGCGCACCGTGCATCTCGCGCTGATCGACAACAGCGAGGACCGTGACGTTGCGGAAGCGGTGATCAGGCTCGGCAAGGCGCACTTCGACAACGCCGGCGTGCACGTGACCTACCTGCACGGCCACGCCAACATCGGCTACGGCGCGGCACACAACCTCGTGCTGCACGGCACAGGCTCGGACTACCACCTGGTGCTCAATCCCGACGTCGAGCTCGCACCCGACGCGCTCGCCAAGGGTGTCGCCTGGCTCGACGCGCACGAGGACGTGGGCGCGCTCGCGCCGCTCGCGCGCAACGCGGCCAAGGAGCGCGAGTACCTGTGCAAGCGCTACCCGGCGATCCTCGATCTGATCTTGCGAGGCTTCGCCCCGGCGTTCGTGCGCAGGATCTTCCGGCGGCGCCTGATGCGCTACGAGCTGCGCGACGTGATCGACGACGAGACGCCCAACGAGCTCATCGGCATCCCCGCGCTGTCGGGCGCGTTCATGCTGGTCAAGCGCTTCGCCATCGACCAGACCGGCGGCTTCGACCCGCGCTTTTTCCTGTACTTCGAGGACTTCGACTGGAGCGTGCGCCTGAACCGCGTCACCCACACCGCGTTCGTGCCGTCGGTGGAGATCGGGCACCACGGGGGGCGCGCCGCGCGCAAGGGCTTTCGCCATATCCGCTGGTTCGTGCGCAGCGGCATCCGCTTCTATCGCCGGCACGGCTGGAAGTGGTTTTGAAGCCATGAATGCGGTGGGATGAAACGATCCTTCACGCGCGGCACCCCTCACCCGCCCTGTCGGGCACCCTCTCACCGCGTGCGGGGAGAGGGTTGGGGTGAGGGGCAGGTCCGCTGGTTGACATGGTAGTAGTGACGGGCGCGTCGGGGTTCATCGGCCGCGCGTGCGTGACCGGGCTTGCGGCGGCTGGATTTCGTGTGCGCGGTCTCGTGCGCGCGCTCGACGCGCAAACGGCGGCGCGCGCCGAGTTCTACCCGGCCGGCGACCTCGTGACGGCGGACGACGGCGCGTTGCGTAACGCGCTCGCGGGCGCGACGGCGGTGGTCCACCTTGCGGCGCAGGCGCATCGCCCCATCGCGAGCACGGACGAAGCGGCGAGCGCGCTGCGGCGGATCAACGTCACGGCGGGCGAGCGCCTCGCGCGCGCGGCGGCGGGCGTCGGCGTGACGCACTTCGTGTTCGCGAGCTCGGTCAAGGTCAACGGCGAGCAGTCGCCGCCGGAACGCCCGCTGCGCGAAAGCGATCCGCCGGACCCGCACGACGAGTACGCCGCGAGCAAGTGGGCCGCGGAGCGCGTGCTCGCGGCGGTGGCCGAGGACACGGGCTTGCGCGTGACCGCGTTGCGCCTGCCGCTGACCTACGGCCCGGGCGCGAAGGCCAACTTCGCCTCGCTCGCGCACGCGGTGCGCCGCGGACTTCCGCTGCCGTTCGCGTCCATCCGCAATCGCCGCAGCCTGCTCGGCACGGGCAACCTCTGCGCCGCGCTGGCCGCGTTGCTGCGCAGCGACGATCGGGACGACGCGGGCCGGCTCACCCCGTACTTCGTCGCCGATGCGCAGGCCGTGTCCACCCCGGACCTGGTGCGGGCGATTGCGCGTGCGCAGGCGGTGACGGCCCGGTTGTGGCCGCTGCCGCCCTTCGCGTTGCGGCTCGCCGCGGCCGCCGCCGGACGCAGCGATGCCGCGGAGCGCCTGCTGTCGACACTCGAGGTCGACACCGCGGCGTTTCGTACGCGTTTCGGGTGGACGCCGCCACGCACGCTGGACGAGGGGCTGGCCGACGCGCTGCGCTCGCCGCCGCTATAATCGCGCGCATGGTTTCCCGAGCCGGCGGCCGCGGCGCCGATCAATTGCGCCCCCTGCGCATCACCCGCGGGTACACCAAGCACGCGGAAGGCTCGGTGCTGGTCGAGATGGGCGACACGCGCGTGCTGTGCACGGCGAGCGTGGAGGACGGCGTGCCGCCGTTCATGAAAGGCCGCGGCCAGGGCTGGCTCACCGCCGAGTACGGCATGCTGCCGCGCGCCACGCACACGCGCGGCCGGCGCGAGGCGGCCGACGGCAAGGTGTCCGGACGCACGCAGGAGATCCAGCGCCTCATCGGCCGCTCGTTGCGCGCCGTCACCGACCTGCCTGCGCTCGGCGAGCGCACGCTGCGGATCGACTGCGACGTGCTGCAGGCCGACGGCGGCACGCGCTGCGCGTCGATCACCGGCGCGTGCGTGGCGGTGGCCGACGCCGTCGCCTGGTGCCGCGAGCGTGGCCTCGTCACCGGCAATCCGCTGCGCGAGCTCGTCGCCGCGGTGTCCGTCGGCATCGTCGGCGGCGTGCCGCTGCTCGACCTCGACTACGCCGAGGATTCCGGCGGCGACACCGACATGAACGTGGTGATGACCGCGGGCGGCGGCTTCGTCGAGGTGCAGGGCACCGCCGAGGGCACGCCGTTCACGCGCGCGCAATTGGACGAGGCTCTCGCGCTCGCCGTAGGCGGCGTCCGAGCGTTGATCGCAGGCCAGCGGGCGGCGCTATCGAGCTCCCTCTCCCCGGAGGGGAGAGCGCAGGGGTGAGGGGGACATGGACCGCCTCGTCATCGCCTCCAGCAACGAAGGCAAGCTGCGCGAGTTCCGGCGCCTGTTGTCGCCGCTCGGCATCGACACGATCGCGCAAGCCGATCTCGGGATCGCGGACGCCGACGAGCCCCACGCGACCTTCGTCGAGAACGCGCTCGCCAAGGCGCGGCATGCGAGCGCGCACGCGAAGCTGCCGGCCCTCGCCGACGATTCGGGCGTGTGCGTGAGCGCGCTCGGCGGTGAGCCGGGCGTCCACTCGGCGCGCTACGCCGGAGAGCCCAAGTCCGACGCGCGCAACAACGCGAAGCTCGTCGCGGCGCTCGCTGGGGCGGCGGAGCGCCGCGCGCACTATGCCTGCGTGCTCGTGCTCGTGCGCCACGCGCAGGATCCGGAGCCGTTGATCGCGGAGGGACGCTGGCACGGCCGCATCGTCGACACGCCGCGCGGCAGCGGCGGGTTCGGCTACGACCCGCATTTCGAGGACGCCGCGACCGGGATGACCGGCGCCGAGTTGCCGCTTGGGCGCAAGAACGCGCTGTCGCATCGCGGCAAGGCCATGCGCGCGCTGATTGCGAAGCTGCGCGATCCGCAGTGGCAATGAGCATGCCGATCGCAGCGCCGGACCGCCCGCGCTTCGCCACGCTGCCGCCGCTCGCGCTGTACGTGCACCTGCCGTGGTGCGTGCGCAAGTGCCCCTACTGCGACTTCAACTCGCACGAGGCGCGCGGCGACATTCCCGAGGAGCGCTATGTCGATGCGCTGCTGCGCGACCTCGAATCGGCGCTGCCGTCGGTGTGGGGCCGCAAGGTCGTGAGCGTGTTCCTGGGTGGCGGGACGCCGAGCCTTTTCTCCGCGCAGGCCATCGACCGGCTGCTCGCCGGCATTCGCGCGCGGCTGCCGATCCTGCCCGATGCGGAAGTGACGCTGGAAGCCAATCCCGGCACCTTCGAGCGCCAGAAGTTCGCGGGCTTCTTCGCCGCCGGGGTGAATCGCCTGTCGCTCGGCATCCAGAGCTTCGACCCGGCGCAGTTGCAGGCCCTCGGTCGTGTGCACGACGCCGAGGAGGCGCGCCGCGCGGCCGAAGCCGCGCTCATGATCTTCGGCAACGTCAACTTCGACCTCATGTACGGGTTGCCGCGGCAAACGGTCGAAGGCGCGCAGGCGGACATCGCCGCCGCGCTCGCGTTCGCGCCGCCGCACCTGTCGTTCTATCACCTGACGCTCGAGCCCAACACGCTGTTCCACCGCGCGCCGCCCCCGCTGCCCGACGAGGACACCGCGGCCGACATCGAAGGCGCGGTGCACGCCACCCTCGCGCACGCGGGCTACGCGCACTACGAGACGTCGGCGTACGCGAAGCCCGGACGCGCGTGTCGCCACAACCTCAATTACTGGCAGTTCGGCGACTATCTCGGCATCGGCGCCGGCGCGCACGCCAAGCTCTCGTTCGCCGATCGCATCGTGCGTGAGCTTCGCTGGAAGCAGCCGAAGCAGTACCTCGCGCAGGTGGAGGCCGGCGCGCCGTTGCAGGAAGAAACCATCGTGACGAAAGACGACGTGGGCTTCGAGTTCATGCTGAACGCGCTGCGCCTCACCGAGGGGGTGCCGTCGTCGTTGTTTGCCGAGCGCACGGGCCATCCGCTCGCGCTCGTGGCGCGCGCGATCGACGCCGCGACGGCCAAGGGCCTGCTCGTGCCCGATCCCACGCGCCTGGTGGCCACCGAGCTCGGACGCCGGTTCCAGAACGACCTCCTCGAATTGTTCCTGCCCGCGCCGCGCCGGGTTGCAGTGCCGGTCACGCCCATGCGCAAGGTCGAGGCGACCGGAGTCGTGCGATGAGCGCCGCCGGGCCGACCCAAGGCGCTCGGGCGGCCTCTTTGGCCCGACAGAGACAGGCAACGCGCTCGTGTCGGCCGCCATTCATGCTCGCGGACGCGCGCTGCGCGCCTGGGCTTCGCCCCGCTCGCATGGACGGCCTGGCGGGAGGCGGCGCGAAGCGCCGCTTCGGGGGGACTCGATGACGCTTGCGGAACAGCACCGCGCCTTCGCCGCGGGCGAGACCACCGCGCTCGCCGTCGCGGAGGCGCAGCTCGCCAAGATCGCACAAACGGAGGCGACGATCGGCGCGTGGGAAACGCTCGATCCCGCGCATGTGCGCCGGGAAGCGGCGAGCGCCGACGAGCGCCGCTGGCCGGGAGCGCTCGGCGGCCTCGGCGTCGGCGTCAAGGACATCATCGCCACCGCCGAACTGCCCACACGCGCGGGCTCGCCGATCTACGCCGACTACCGGCCCGACCACGATGCTGCGTGTATCGAGCGGCTGCATGCGGCCGGCGCCTACGTCTTCGGCAAGACGGTCACGACACCGTTCGCGTTCCTCGACCCCGCGAGAACGCGCAACCCGGTGCGCCCGGAGCACACGCCCGGCGGATCGTCGTCGGGATCGGCCGCCGCCGTCGGCGCGGGCCACGTCGCCGCCGCGATCGGCACCCAGACCAACGGCTCGGTGATCCGCCCCGCGTCGTATTGCGGCGTGGTGGGTTACAAGCCGACGGTGGGCACGATTCCGGTGAGCGGCGTGCATCCGTTCAGCCCGAGCTTCGATACCGTTGGGACATTCGCCCTGCACGTGCGCGACGCGGGATTGCTCGCGAGTGTCCTCGGCGAGCGCGGCCGCGTCTCGCCGGAAGTGACCAAGGTCGCGCACCGGCCGCGCTTGGCATGGCTTGCGCGCTTTCCGTGGGTCGAGCCGGAGGCTGCGGCGCTGCGCGCGCTCGAGGGCGCCCTCGACGCGCTGCGCCTCGATGCCGAGATCGTGCCCGTCGCCATCCCCGAGGCGTGGCAAGGGGCCAGGGATGCGCACCGCACGATGATGATCAGGGAGGGCTTCGAGATCCTGGGAAGCCTGCAGGAGCGCGAGCGGGAGCGGCTTACTCCCGCGCTCAACGCCGCCATCGACGAAGGGCGCACGATCGCGGTCGGGGACTATCGCGAGGCGGGCGTGTTCCGCGAGCGCGCCATCGCGTTTTTCACCGGCTGGTTCGACGAGTACGACGCGGTGCTGTGCCCGTCCGCGAGCGGGATCGCGCCGCGCGGGCTTGCGAGCACCGGCGATCCTTCGTTCTGCACGTTGTGGTCGCTGCTCGGATTTCCCGCGCTCAACCTGCCGGCGGCGCGCGTGGACGGCATGCCGGTCGGCCTGCAGCTCGCGGCACCCCAGGGCCGCGACGACACGCTGCTCGCCGCGGCCGCCTGGTGCGAGGAACGCGTGCGGTTCGCGGACGGTGCGCCGTGAAGCGCGCCAAGCGTCATCCGTTGCCGAAGGTACGCAACCCGGTGGCGCGCTCGCCGCTCCTGGGCAAGGGCGGGCCGCACGGCAAGTCGACCCGCGCCAAGCGGCGGCAGGCGAAGGTCGAGACCGCGCGCCTTTCCCGTGACCCGAACACCGAAGAGTGAGCCAGCTCGCCGAAGGGCAGCCCCGAGGCGAGCGCTCATTCAGGGGGAGGCACAACCCACGCTGTGCCGCGGAGACCTCGAGTCGAACCGCATGCGCAGCCTGTACGTCGAGGCTTACGGCGAGCAGGGCTTCGCGCTCGACGACATCCAGCTTTCCGAATCCCTGACCTCGTGCCTCGCCGCCAAGCCCAGGGGCGCGGGCTGGTGGGTGTTCGCGTACGGCTCGCTCCTGTGGAACCCGATCTTCCCGTTCGCCGAGGCGCGCCCGGTCACGCTGCGCGGGCTGCATCGCCGGTTCTGCCTGTACTCGATGGCTACGCGCGGCACCCGCGACACGCCGGGACTCGTGCTCGGCCTCGACCGCGGCGGCGCGTGTACCGGTGTGGCCTACCGCCTGCCGTCGCCGGTGGCCATCGACGAGCTGCATCTATTGTGGCGGCGGGAAATGGTGACCGGGGCCTACCACCCGAAATGGGTCGCCGTGCAGGCCGGCGACCGGCGCATGATCGCGCTCACATTCAGGGTGCGCCACGACCATCCGCAGTACGCCGGCAAGCTGCCCGTCGACACCGAGGCGCGGATCATCGCGCGGGCGGCGGGCGCCTTCGGCTCCTCGCTCGACTACCTCGCGCGCACGCGGGTGGCGCTGGTCACACACGGCATCGTCGACCCGTACCTGGAGCAGATCGCGGCAAGGGTCGCGGCGCTGCGCAACAAATGATGAAATAGGGACGTACCCCTTTTCGCCTGAAATGGGGACGTACCCCTTTTCGTCTGAAATAGGGACGTACCCCTTTTCGTACCTATTCGTTGCTATGCCGCTTCCGCAGCGCGTTCGCTTCACGCTGCTGCAGCGCAAGGACAATGCTGCAGCCCGGCCACAGCATGCGCAACGTCGCGACGATCGCGCCCTTGACCGTGTAGTGGTGCGCACCGTCGGTGACCTGCGCACGCAGGTAGCCGTGATCGATCAGCCAGCGCCCGTGCGCATCGGGCACCCTCTTGAGCGCGGCAATGAACGCTTCGTCGGTGGGAAGCTGCTCGACACGCAGGAGTCGCGGGTGAAGGCCGCGAACGATCTCCAGTAGCTCGGCTGCGCTGCGACCCGGGTACGCGAACGTGCGATAGCCGGGCATGGCCGGGAACGGATCGGGAATCGCCGCATCGATCACCCCCAGACGAGCGTCCGCGTCCGGCAGCGGCACGGCAGCCATCACCGTGTACTCGACATAGTGACCCTTGGCTCGCAATCGGTACGCGCCAGCGACCAAGCGCTCGCGCTCGTGCATTAGGTACACGAATTGTTCGTGGCTGCTCTTGTCGGCCTGCTCGCCGCTCGCGCGAGTCGCGAAGCCAAGCGCCTCCAGCGCCCGCACGCGCGACGCAAGCTCCGCGATGATCTGCGCCCCTCCCGCCGACGTCGGCGGCAGCGGCAGCGGCTTCGAATCTTTGACCGGCCAGCGCCCTTGGCGCCAAAGGCCGATGAAAGCAGCGATGTAGGCGAACAACAGCGCTGCAGCGAAGACCCCGGCCACGACCAGGACCAGCGTTTGCGTGAACTCATCGTAGCCGAAGCTTGCATACGCGAGCGTCCCGATCGCCGCTAGCAGCGACGCGAAGGCCCACCTCCAGGGCGGCCGCTTGCGCCACAGGAGCACCGCCCCGCATGCCGCAAGCGCGAGCGGCACGGCGTTCCACCATGCGGGCGGACTGTCGGACAACGGCGCCATCGCGCCCTCGATCGCCTGCAGCGCCACGAAGGCCGCCATGATCGAGCCGACCACGCGCGCGTTGCGCGTTCGCTGGGGGGATTCGGCTTCCTGCATCAGATCGAGACGTTGCGCCCGCCGTCGACGTCGAGCGTCTCGCCGGTCACGTACAGCGCTTCGGCGAGCAGGAAATGCACCGCGACCGCGATGTCGTCCGGCGTGCCTTCGCGCCTGAGCGGCGTGTGCGAGATGATGCGCTGGCGCGACAACTCGTCGAACGCCTCGCCGTCGGGCCACAGCACCGGTCCCGGCGCCACCGCATTCACGCGCACCTCGGGTGCCAACTCGCGCGCCAGCGTGCGCGTCAGGCCGACGAGGCCCGCCTTGGCGATCGAGTACACGGCGTAGTTCTTGAGCGGCCGCTCGGCGTGGATGTCGGCGATGTTGACGATCGCGCCCTGCGCCTTCTTCAGCGCCGGCGCCGCGGCCTGCGCGAGGAACAACGGCGCCATGAGATTGGTGCCGACGAGGTCGTGCCACTGCTCGACCGTGATCTCGCCCATCGGCGTGGGGAAGAACGACGATGCGTTGTTGACCAGGCCGTCGAGGCGCCCGAACGTGGCGAGCGTCTGCTCCACCAGCGACGCGAGCTTCGGCGTGTCGAGGAGGTCCGCCTGGATCAGCGCCACCGAACTTGGCCGCGCATGGTTCAACTCCGCCGAGAGCAGGCGCGCCTCGCCGGCCGAGGCGCGATAGTGGACCATCAGGTTGGCGCCCGCCGCATGCAGGCGCCGGCAGATCGCCGCCCCGACGCGCTTCGCGCCGCCCGTGATCAGGACGACCTTTCCTCTCACGTGAGTACGCGCTCCCGCGTTAGACTCGCCCGTTCAATCTAGCATATCGACCCCACCGGTGCGAACGCGGCCTCCCGACGCTCTGCCCCAACCCGACGATTCCGCGCGCGCGCACAGCGCGCGCGTGGTGGACGCCGTGCGCGCTGAGATCGCGGCCTGCGGCGGCTGGATTGCATTCGCGCGTTACATGCAGATCGTGCTGTACGCGCCAGGGGCCGGTTACTACACCGCGGGTGCGCGCAAGTTCGGCCCCGTCGGCGACTTCGTCACCGCGCCGGAAATGACGCCGCTGTTCGCGCAGGCGCTCGCCGCCCCGATCACGGCGATCCTCGATGGCGCGGACGCGCGCGACGTGCTGGAACTCGGCGCGGGCAGCGGCGCGCTCGCGGACGGACTCCTGGCGCACGTGACCGGCATCGCGCACTACCGCATCCTCGACTTGAGCGCCGATCTGCAGGAGCGCCAGCGCGCGCGCCTGACAGCGCACACATCGGCGAACTGGCTCGACGCGTTGCCTGCCACGATCGACGGGGCGGTCGTGATGAACGAGGTCCTCGACGCGGTGCCGCCGCACCTCGTCGTCCGCCGTGCGGGCGATTGGTACGAGCGGGGCGTGGCGTTTGCCGACGGTCGCCTGCAGTGGGCCGAGCGACCCTTGGCCGACACCGGCCTGCGCGCGCTGGCCGAATCACGCTTTCCAGCCGACGGCGACTACGAAAGCGAAATCAATCCCGCGGCCGAAGCGCTGGTCGAGACCCTCGGCCGCCGCCTGCGCAGCGGCGCGATCGTATTGATCGACTATGGTTTCCCGGCGGCCGAGTACTATCACCCGCAGCGCACGGGCGGCACGCTCATGGGCCACTATCGCCACCGCGCGCACGCCGATCCGTTCCTGTGGCCTGGCCTGTCCGATCTGACCGCGCACGTGGATTTCACCGCGATCGCACTCGCGGCCGAGCGCGCCGGGCTTGCGGTCGCAGGCTACGGGCCGCTGGCGGGCTTTCTCGTGGGCGCCGGCATCCTCGACCGCTTGCAGGCCGTCGGCGACCCGGCGTCCGCGGCGTACGTACGCGAGGCGGCCGCGGTGCAGCGGTTACTATCGCCGGCGGAGATGGGCGAGTTGTTCAAGGTCATGGTGCTCGCCAAAAGCGATAGTATTGTGTGCCCATACTTCGAGGCAGCGGACCGCACGCATCGTCTGTGACGACCGAGCAGTGGCGGCGTTCATGATGGCGGCGCGACGCTTCTCGCGGCACCGGCGATCAGCCAAGTCGCACGCCAGTACATTTTCCCGCAGGGCGTAAGAAAACGAGGAGGACCTCATGGGGATTGTCAACGATCACGATCCGGTCGAGACCCAGGACTGGGTCGATTCGCTGCACGCGGTGCTGCAGCACCAGGGAGCGGAGCGGGCGCGTTACCTGCTGACCCGCTTGCGCGACGAGGCGGCGGTGGCCGGGGCGCGTCCGGCGTTCACGCTCAATACGCCGTACCGCAACACCATCGCACCGGAGCGCGAGGAGAAGAGCCCGGGCAACCGCGAGCTCGAGCACAAGATCCGCTCGGCGATCCGCTGGAACGCGGTGGCGATCATCCTGCGCGCGAACAAGGAGTCCTCCGAGCTGGGCGGGCACATCGCAAGCTTCCAGTCCTCGGCACTGCTGTACGACATCGGTTTCAATCACTTCTGGCGCGCGCCGATCCATGATCAAGGCGGCTACCTGCTCTACCTCCAAGGCCATTGCGCGCCCGGCTTCTATGCGC
>JADLEZ010000481.1 GCA_020845855.1 Burkholderiales bacterium | reverse complement strand
CGCCACATCGCGAGCGTCAGCGCATTGAGCTTCTCGGGGCGGTCGAGCACGACGGTGGCGATCGCGCCGGCCCGCTCGACCCCTATCCCGCCACCCATGCGCGCCTCCTCGCTAGCGGTAGAAGAGATCGACGAGCCCGAGCGTCGTCGCCGGCACATAGGTGACGAGGAGCAATGTCGCGAGCAGCACCCCGATGAACGGGAGGTTGGCGCGCGTCACGTCCCAGACGTTCTCCTTCGCGATCGAGCAGGTGATCATGAGCACACTTGCCACCGGGGGCGTCTGCTGCCCGATCGCGAGGTTGAGCGTCACTACGATCCCGAAGTGCACCGGATCGATGCCCACCGCGGTGACGAGCGGCATCACGATGGGCACGACGAGGATGATGGCCGCCGCCGAGTGCAGGAACATGCCGATGAAGAGGAAGAAGACGTTCAGAAGCGCCAGCACCGCCCACTTGTTGCTCGTGACGTGCATCAATGCCGCCGCGATCGTCTGCGGCACCTGGACCTCGGTCAGGTACAGACCGAGCAGGCCCGAGGATGCGACCAGCAGCATGACCACGCCGGTCTGCACTCCGCCGTCGATGATGGCGTCGCGCAGGTGCCGCCAGTCGAGCTCGCGATAGATCACGAGACCGACGAACAGCGCCGCGACGACCGCGAGCGCCGCGCCTTCGGTGGCGGTCACCACGCCGCCGAAGATGCCGCCGAGGATGATGAGCGGCAGGGTCAGCGCCCACGACGCGTCCTTGAAGCTCGCCCAGAGCTTGCGCAGCTTGAACGGATCCTCCCGCGGCCAGTTGTTCTTCACCGCGTAGTAGTGGCAAAGGCCCATCATCGCGAAGCCGGCGACGAGGCCAGGCACGATCCCGGCGACGAACAGCTGCACGACCGACGTTCCGGCCATCACCGCGTACAGGATCATCGGAATCGACGGCGGAATGATGATGGCGAGCGACGCCGACGACGAGGTCACGGCGGCGGTGAACGGGCCCGAGTAGCCGCGCGCCTTCATCGCTGGACTCAGGATCGGGCCGGTCGCCGCGACGTCCGCCACCGCCGAACCGGAGATCTCGGCGAAGAACATCGACGTCAGGACGTTGACCTGCGCCAGGGCTCCCCGCATCGAGCCTAGCATCGCGTTGCAGAAGTCGATCAGCCGCCGGGAGATCCCGGACGTGTTCATGATCGCGCCGGCGAGGATGAACAGCGGGATCGCGATCAGCGGAAAGCTCGTCGCTCCCTGGTACATGGCGATCGCGAGGTTCGGCAGGCTGGCGCTGCCCTGCGTGGCGATCATCGCGATGACGGCGGCGACCCCCAGTGCGACCGCGATCGGGACGTTGATCAGCACCAGCGCGATCACGCACAGGAACACGAGAAAGCCGCTCACGGGCTTCGTGCCTCCCGCAGCGTCTGCGGCAGCGACAGCGCCTGCGCAACGATGAACAGCACGGCGCTGATCGGAATCACGGACTGGGTGACGACGACCGAAACCTCGGGCAGCGAGACGAGCGTGTCATGGCGAAGCACTTCCAGGACCGTATAGCCTACCCACGCCAGCAAGGCGAAGAAGGCGACGACGAAACCTTCGGCGACGAGCGCGATCGGCACCCGCCATGCCGGCGGCAGCAGCCGCACCAGCTCGGGAACGCCGATGTGCGAGCGCTTGAGCGCCGCGAGCGCCGCGCCGTAGTACGTCACCCAGGCGAGCAAGACGGACGCAACCTCGTCGTACCAGGCCAGCGCCCGCCCTGTGTAGCGGAATGCAACACCCGCCGTCACCTCGACGGCAAGCGCGACCATCAGCGCGATGACGATCCACTCGAGGGCGCGCTCGAACCTGCGGTGGAGACCCTGCGACGGCACCGCCTACTTGCCCAGGGCGATCGACTTGGCGATGAGCTGCTGCGCGCCCTTCACCTCGGCGCCGAACTCCTCGTACACGGGCTTCGAAGCGGCGATGAACGCGTCCTTGTTCGGCGTGTTGACCGCCATGCCGCCGGCCTTGAGCTTGGCGAGGAGGTCGTTCTCGTCGGCGGCTGCGGTCGTGTAGACGAACGCCTGCGCTTCCTTGGCGGTATCCTCGAGGACCTTGCGCACGTCCGCCGGCAGCGAGTCCCACTTCCTGCTGCCCGCGGTCAGGTACGCCGGCGTGTAGACGTGGCCGGTGAGCGTCAGATACTTCTGCACTTCCTGGAACTTCGCGCTGTAGATCTGCGTGAACGGATTCTCCTGGCCGTCCATGACGCCGGTCTGCAGCGCGGTGAACACCTCGGAGAACTTCATGGGGCTGGGATTGGCGCCGTACGCCTGGAACATCTTGACCCGCCACTTGCCCTCCGGAACGCGCAGCTTGATGCCCTTGAGGTCGTCCGGAACGTTGATCGGCCGCTTGTTGTTCGTGATGTGGCGGTAGCCGTTCTCCCAGACCGCGATCACCTTGAGGCCGCGCTTGTCGGCTTCCGGGGCGAGGCTCGGCCACACCACGTCGCGCTCGATGCGCTTCATGTGCTCGCGGTCCTTCACGAGGTACGGCATCTCGAAAATGCCGAACAGGTCGACCTCCGAAGACATGACGGTCGAGGGCAGCGCGAGGTCCACCGTCCCCAGCTTGAGCTTCTGCAAGAGCTCCTTGTCGCCGCCGAGCTGGCTCGATCCGAACACGACGACCTTCGCCTTGTTGCCGAGCTTCGCGTTGGCGCGCGCCGCGAACTCGTCGGCGCTCTTCTGGAACAGCGAGCCGGGCTCGCCGACGTGCCCCAGCTTGATCTCGAGCTGCGCGAACGCGGGCGCCGCGATCGAAACGCCGGCGGCGAGTGTGGCGAGCGCGCGGACGACATGGCGGCGCGTGGCGGATGACATGTTCGGCATGGGTGCTCCTCCTGGTGGTGTCCGCTCGATAGCTGGCACGGCGATGCGCCCGGACCGGCGCGCCGCCGCCCGTAACCGGCTAGCCTCGCTTGCAGTTGGTTGAATGTCGCGACCGCATCTTCAGTCCAGTGTCATCCCGAGCGCAGCGAGGGATCCGCTTT
>JADLEZ010000480.1 GCA_020845855.1 Burkholderiales bacterium | reverse complement strand
CGGGGGGGCCGGCGACCGACACCCGAGCGTTAACTTGTCGCCAGTGCGAGGCCCCCTTGCGGCCTGCCATCGACGACGAGGACACCATGCGATTCATCGACTTCTTCGACCAGGGCGCGGCGCGCAACCCCGATGCGCCGTGCTTCATCCACGACGAGACGGAGCAGACCTTCACGTTCCGCCACCTGCGCGAGATCACGCTGCGCACCGCCAACGCGCTGCGCGCCGACGGCTACTCCATCGGCATGAAGGGCGCCGTGCTGTCGCCCAACGACGCCGTGGGCTTCGCGTGCCTCCTCGGCATCGTGCGCGCCGGCATGGTGTGGGTCGCAATCAACCCGCGCAACGCGATGGACGAGAACTGCTTCATCCTCGACAACTTCGAGTGCGAGATCCTGTTCTATCACAGCGCGTTCGAGCCGGCGGTCGAGGCGATCCGCAAGCGCGTGCCGCGCATCCGCCGCTACGTGTGCATCGACCGCCCGGGCGCCAACGCGCCGGCGCTCCTCGACTGGGTGCGCGAGCAGCCGGCCGACGAAATCGATCCCGGCACCGGGCCCGACGACCTCGTGCTGCTCCAGACCACCGGCGGAACCACCTGGGTGCCGAAAGGCGCGATGCACACCAACCGCAGCCTCGAGGGCTTCTTCGCGAACATGTACGGCGTGTTCCAGTTCGAGGACACGCCGCCCGTGTACCTCGCCGCCGCGCCGCTCACGCACGCCGGCGGCTACCTCGCGCTGTTCGTGCTCGCGCAGGGCGGCACGGTGGTGCTGCAGTCGAAGATCGACCCGAAGCTCCTGTGCGCGGCCGTCGAGCGGCGGCGCATCAGCTACCTGTACCTGCCGCCGACCGCGATCTACGGGCTCATCGCCTCGCCCGCGGTCAAGGAGCACGACCTTTCGTCCCTGCGCTACTTTACGTACGGCGCCGCGCCGATGGCGCCCGAGAAACTGCGCGAGTGCCTGAAGATCTTCGGGCCCGTGATGCTGCAGGCGTTCGGCCAGACCGAGACGCTGTTCCCCGTGACCTACCTCGCGCGCGCCGATCACCGCGACGGCGACGAGAAGCGGCTCACGTGCTGCGGCCGCGCGGCGCCGTTCGCGCGCCTCGGCATCATGGACGACAGCGGCAACCTCCTGGGCGACGGCGAGCACGGCGAGATCGTGGTGCGCGCCACGTCCGTCATGGCTGGCTACTACAAGAACCCGGAGGAGACCGCGCGCGCGAATGCGTTCGGCTGGCATCACACGGGCGATATCGGCTATCGCGACGCCGAGGGCTTCTACTACATCGTCGACCGCAAGAAGGACATGATCGTCACCGGCGGCTTCAACGTGTGGTCGGTCGAGGTCGAGAAGGTGCTGCAGTCGCACCCGGCGGTCATGGACTGCGCGGTGATCGGCGTTCCCGACGACAAGTGGGGCGAGGCGGTGCACGCGGTGGTCGAGCTCAAGTCCGGGCAGGAAGTCAGCGGCGAGGAGCTCATCGCCCTGTGCAAGGAGAGGATCGGCAGCGTGAAGTCGCCCAAGGACGTCGAGTTCATCGAGGCGCTGCCGCGCAGCGCGGTGGGCAAGGTGCTCAAACGCAACCTGCGCGATCGCTACTGGCAGGGACAGGCGCGAAGAGTCGGCTGACTACGGCGGTGTCGGGACGGTCATGCCTTTCGGCACGGGTGATGTGTAGGCCAAAACGAAGTCATGAAGTTTCGTCGAGCCACGGATTCCGCAGCGGGACCCGCGCGAGCTTGTAGTCGCCGGTATCGCGGGTCACGACCGTCAACCCGTGATGCAGGGCGGTTGCGGCGATGATCAGATCGGGCTGAGAAAACGTATGGCCGACCTTGCGGCCGTCTTCGACGAGGAGGCGCCACTTGAACATGACATCCTCGGAAACTTCGAGTACACGCTGATCGAACATGGGCCGCACTCTGTGCAGTAGCCAGTCATTGAGTTCAGCGCGGCGAATCGGATCGGCAACGGTCTCGATGCCATAGCGGAGTTCGGCGAACGTGACAGTGCTGACGAATAGATCCTCCAGCGGTTGGCCGGCGACAAAGCTTCGCAGCCGCCCACTGGGACGCGGTCGACGCAATTCCGAAATCACATTGGTATCGAGCAGCCAGCCGCTCACAACTTGGACGCCCGCACTGGCATGGCGGAACGGCGTGGCTCGATCTCGACCGCGCGATGCGGCGACGCCTGCAGAGTCTCGATGAGCAATTCTCCGGTTCGCGTGCCCTTCAGGCGATGAAACTCGTCCGCGTCGACAACCACCACCGCATCCCGGCCGTGCAGCGTGACATGCTGCGGTCCATCGCTGCGCGCCATGCGTACGAGCTCGCTGAATCGCGCCTTGGCGTCCTGAAGGCGCCAACGATTACGCGGAGGCTGCACAGGCGCTTCTTCCAAAGCGTATGATTTTCTAGTCACGCTGACCAGATTACTACAGTTCGACGCTGGAGGCAAGGCAAGCCCTTCAGGCAGGGAGGCGCGCCGCCATTGCACACCTCGCCGCTCAAGCGGTGGCGCGCGAAGCTGCTTTGGTGCTGCGCCGCCGTCCGGCCGGCTTGACCGCAGCCGGTACCGCGCGCTTCATCTCCGCGAAGCTGTCGCGCAGGCACTGCGCCATGAAGGCCGGGTCGGGCACGATCCCGGGGACCGACGTGAGGGTGACGACGAGCTTGCCGTCGTAGCTCGTCACCGCGAAGAACATCGTGAAGCCGTCGGTGACCGGCGCCACGACCGAGAAGAGCTCGAGCTTCGCGCCGAGGAAGTACAGCGGGAACGGCGGGCCCGGCACGTTGGAGATGCACAGGTTGTGGAATGGCAGTTTGGGGTTGCCGCCGAAGCCGCCGAGCAGCAGCAGCTTGCTCGCGAGCAGCATCGTGGGCGCCGGCGCGTGCTTGGTGAGATCGGTGAGCTCGCGCGCGCCGATGGCGTTGCTCACTTCCTTGGAGTGCGAGGTTGCTTCGTGGATGGCCGCGAGCCGCGCCAGCGGGTCGGCGATGTCGGTGCGCACGGCCGCGGTCATGATCGCGACGGTGTTACCCGTCGTCTGCTTTTCGGAGGCGTCCTGGCGCGTGTTGATCGGCATGAAGGCGACGAGCGACGGCTTCACCGGCTCGCGCTTGTCCGCGAGATAGCGGCGCAGCGCGCCGCCGACGATGGCGGCGACCGTGTCGTTGACGGTCGCGCCGGCGACCGCGGACTTGATCGCGCGCACCTCCGCGAACGGGAAGATGGCGCCGTCGTAGACGCGCTGCGTGCCCACGTCGCCGTTGAAGCGCGTGGCCGGCACCGCGTGGCGCCCGCTAGCCGCATCCGTGGCGAGCTTCGCCGCGAGGCCGGCGATACGGGGGCCGACCGTCGCCAGCGCTTTCCCTGCGCGTAGCGACGATGCCGCGGTGTTGACCGCAGCGCGGCTCAGAAGCGACAGCGTATCGGGGGCTTTCTCCGGGACCCAGCGCTTCTTCCTGAACTTCGGCAAGGCGGGCGTTTGCGTGTGCAGCCGCCACGTAAGCTCGGTCAGCGCCGTCCCGTCGACCGAGGCGTGGTGGAGCTTGGTCAGGATCGCGAACGACCCTTTGGGCAGGAAGTCGACGTTGTCGAGCCCCTCGACCACGTACATCTCCCACAGGGGACGCGTGAGATCGAGCGGCCGGGCGGCGATGCGCGAGGCCTGGATGCAGAACTGGCGCCAGTCGCCGGGCTTCGGCAGCGCGATGTGGCGCAGGTGGTAGTCGAGGTCGAAGTGCTCGTCATCGACCATGTAGGGAAAATCGAGCTCGAGTGGTACGCGCAGGAGCTTCTGGCGGAAGAACGGCGCGAGATGCAGGTTCGCCTCGACGTAGCGCCGGATGTCCTTGAAGCGCACGAGTCCGCCGGGCG
>JADLEZ010000479.1 GCA_020845855.1 Burkholderiales bacterium | reverse complement strand
GGCGTGATCGACGGGGCGATGGTGCCGTGGGAGGGCGTGCCGCCGATCAAGCTGCAGGAGATCGCCAAGTACCACACCGATACCGCCGCCGGCGCGCCGCGCATGTCGAACACGATCTTCGTGATCGCGATGAACGAGGCGAAGTACAACAGCCTGCCGCCCGACGTGAAGAAGATCATCGACGCCAACACCGGGCTCGAATGGTCGAAGCAGATCGGCCGTGCGTTCGACAGCACGACCGAGCCCGGCAAGAAGCTCGCCGCGGCCGCGGGGGGCGTGTTCGACACGCTGACGCCGGCCGAGTACGACCGCTGGGTCAAGCAGACCGAAGGGGTGAACAAGGAGTGGTTCACCGACGTCGGCGCCAAGGGCGGCAACGGGCCGAGCCTGCTCAACGAGGCGCGGGCGCTCATCAAGAAGTACGGCGGCTAGAAGCGACCCGCCGCCGCCGCGGCCGTCGCCTCCAGGCGATGGCCGCGCGCGGCTTCATAATGCGCCCATGACGAACGCACTGGCCCGGACATTGGCGCTGGGCGGCCCGCGCGGTACCGTGTACGGCGCGCTGCTCAACTATCGCGACGCGCTGGCCGCGATGGCGGACGCGCTGCACCATCCGCCGTACAAGGCGCCGCCGAAAGCGCCCGTGCTCTATATCAAGCCGCGCAACACGATCGTCGCCTCCGGCGACGATATCGTGGTTCCTGCCGGCACAGCCGAGCTTGCCATGGGCGCGGCGCTCGGTGTGGTGATCGGGCGCGCCGCGTGCCGAGTTACCGAGGCGGACGCGCTGTCGTATCTGGCCGGCTACACGGCCGTGAACGACGTGTGCATCCCGCACGACTCGTACTACCGGCCCGCGCTGCGCTGCATCGCCCGCGACACCTTCTGCGCGATCGGCGCTTGCGTTCCGGCCGATGCGATTCCGGATCCCGACGCGGTTGCGCTGACGGTGGCCATCGACGGCAGCACGGTGCAGCGCGCGAGCACGGCGGGCCTCGTGCGCCCGGTCAGGCGGCTCCTGGCGGAGGTCACCGAGTTCATGACGCTCGCGGCGGGCGACGTGCTCTTAGTCGGCGTTCCGCACGGCTCGCCGCGCGCCCGGGCGGGCCAGCGCGTGCGAGTGACGATCGACGGCGTCGGCAGCGTCGAGAACCCGCTCGTGGCGGAAGCGGCCGGCGCATGAAGCGCGCGCGCGTCGCCTACGCAGGCGCCATCCACGAGGCCGTTCCCCACGAACGCGGGCTGCGCCTTGCCGACGGCCGCGTGCTCGCCGAGCACGAGGCCGTCTGGCTGCCGCCGGTCGAGCCGGGAACGATACTGGCACTCGGCCTCAACTACGCCCTGCACGCGAAGGAGCTCGCGTTCGGCAAGCAGGAGGAGCCGCTGGTCTTCCTCAAGGGGCCCAACACGCTGATCGGCCACCGCGGGGTTACGCGCCGCCCGGCGGACGCGACGTTCATGCACTACGAGTGCGAGCTCGCGGTGGTCATCGGCCGGCACGCGCGCAAGGTGGCGAGGGCAGACGCGATGCGCTATGTCGCGGGCTACACGGTCGCCAACGATTACGCGATCCGCGACTATCTCGAGAACTACTATCGCCCCAACCTGCGCGTGAAAAGCCGCGACGGCTGCACGGCGCTCGGGCCCTGGCTCGTGGACGAGGCCGACATTCCCGATCCGGGCCGGCTCGCGTTGCGCACGCTCGTGAACGGGCAAGTCACGCAAAGCGGCAACACGCGCGATCTTTTGACCGACGTGCCGGGGCTGATCGAGTACATCACGAGCTTCATGACGCTCGCGCCCGGCGACGTGATCCTCACCGGCACGCCCGAGGGTGTCGTGAACGTCGCGGCCGGCGACGAGGTGGTCACCGAGATCGAGGGCGTCGGCCGGCTCGTCAACACCATCGCCGGCGACGACGCCTTCCTGCACGCTTGAAGCGGAGCTTCCCATGCACATCCAGCACCTGATCGGCGGCAAGCCGGTCGCCAGCCGGTCCACGTTTCAATCGATCAATCCGGCCACCCAGGAGGTGCTGGCGGAAGTCGCCGCCGGCACCGCAGTGGAGGTCGATGCGGCAGTGGCGGCCGCCAAGGCGGCGTTCCCGGCGTGGGCCGGCAAGCCCGCGGCTGCGCGCGCGAAGCTCCTGCGCAACTTAGGCGACTTGATCGCGAAGCACGTTCCCGAGCTCGCCGAGACCGAGACCCGCGACACCGCGCAGGTCATCCACCAGACCCGCCACGCGCTGGTGCCGCGCGCCGCGGACAACTTCTACTACTTCGCGGAAGTCGCCACCCGGGTCGACGGCCACACCTATCCCACCGCCACGCATCTGAACTACACGCTGTTCCATCCGGTTGGCGTGGTGGCGCTCATCTCGCCGTGGAACGTGCCGTTCATGACCGCGACCTGGAAGGTCGCGCCGTGCCTCGCCTTCGGCAACACCGCGGTGCTCAAGATGAGCGAGCTGTCCCCACTCACCGCCGCGCGCCTGGGCGAGCTCGCGCTCGAAGCCGGAATCCCGCCCGGCGTGCTGAACGTGGTGCACGGGTTCGGCAAGGACGCGGGCGAGCCGTTGTGCGCGCATCCGGACGTGCGCGCCATTTCGTTCACCGGGTCGACCGCGACCGGCAACCGCATCGTGCAGGCGGCGGGACTCAAGAAGTTCTCGATGGAGCTCGGCGGCAAGAGCCCGTTCATCGTGTTCGACGACGCCTGCATGGCGCGGGCGATGGACGCCGCGGTGTTCATGATCTTCTCCAACAACGGCGAGCGCTGCACCGCGGGCTCGCGCATCCTGGTGCAGAAGTCGATCTACGCCGACTTTGCGCGTGAATTCGCGCAGCGCGCGAGCCGCATTCCGGTCGGCGACCCCATGGACGAAGCGACCGTGATCGGACCCCTGATCAGCCCGGCACACCTGGCCAAGGTCAGGAGCTACATCGAGCTCGGGCCCAAGGAGGGCGCGACGCTCATGTGCGGCGGGCCCGACGCGCCGGAGGTTCCGGCGCACGTGCGGCGCGGCAATTTCGTGAAGGCGACGGTGTTCGCCGACGTGCGCAACGGCATGCGCATCGCGCAGGACGAGATCTTCGGACCGGTGGCTTGCCTCATCCCGTTCGACGACGAAGCCGACGCGATTCGCATCGCCAACGACGTTCCGTACGGGCTGTCGAGCTACGTGTGGACCGAGAACGTCGGCCGCGCGACCCGGGTCGCCGCCGCGGTCGAGGCTGGCATGTGCTTCGTCAACAGCCAGAACGTGCGCGACCTGCGCCAGCCCTTCGGCGGCACCAAGGCGAGCGGAGTCGGCCGCGAGGGCGGGTCGTGGAGCTATGAGGTGTTCCTCGAGCCCAAGAACGTGTGCGTGAGTTTGGGCGCGCACCCGATCCCCCGCTGGGGCGCGTGAAGGAGAATAGCGCCATGCCCCACCTAATTCTCGACTACTCGCCCAACCTGCGCGAAACGGGCGACCTGGCCGGACTGTGCGGCAAGCTCGCGCGCACGCTCGTGGATTTTCGCGCGGACGGCAAGCCGGTCTACCCCATCGGCGGCGTGCGGGTGCGCGCGTTCGCGGCCGATGCCTGCTGCATCGGCGACGGCTCGCTCGCCGATGCGGCCTACGTGCACGCCGCGCTCAGGGTCGGCGCCGGCCGGGACGCGCCGACGCGCGAGGCAACCTGCCACGCGCTGTTCGACGTGATCAAGGCCCACTTCGCGGCGATCGACGCCGCGCGCCCGCTCGCGCTGTCGCTGGAAGCCTCCGAGTTCGGCGAAGCGGGCACCTTGAAGCACAACAACCTGCACGAGATTTTCAGGAAGCAACTGAAATGAAACGATCTTGCGTCCGCGCGGCACCCCTCACCCGCCCTGTCGGGCACTCCCTCCGCAACTGTCCAGCGACGCTCGAGACTTTGCGTTGTCGGTCGTCCTCGGTTGCCGAGCGACCGAGGGCGACCGACCATGCTAGCGTCTCGCGTTGCCTCGGCGGTTCCGGAGGTCGCCGCGGGGAGAGGGCCATCGGCGGTGCATCGCTTACTCCCCCTCTCCCCGCTCGCGGGGAGAGGGCCGGGGTGAGGGGCGGGCGTTTCATGCGCCCCGGGACATGCGGAGCACGGGGGGATCATTGACATGCTGCCCGCCGACACCGTCGCCGCG
>JADLEZ010000478.1 GCA_020845855.1 Burkholderiales bacterium | reverse complement strand
GCGTACAGGCGCGCCATGTCGCCGGTTCCGCCGGCGAGATCGAGCACCGCCTGCCCGGGACGCAGCGGCACGAGGTCGCCGGCGAAGCGCTTCCACAGCCGGTGCAGGCCCGCGGACATGAGGTCGTTCATCACGTCGTACTTGCCGGCAACGGAGTCGAACACGCCGCGCACGCGCCGGGTCTTCTCGGTGGGGGAGACCTGCTCGTAGCCGAATCGGGTGTCGCCGGTCATCGGCTGGCGCCCGCGGCGGAAAGCCGGTCGAGATACTGCTGCCACAGCTCGTCCTGCCGCCGGCCGAGGTCGTACAGGTACTCCCACGAATAGATGCCGGTATCGTGGCCGTCGGAGAACTTCGGGCGGATCGCGTAGTGGCCGACCGGTTCGACCTCGGCGATGGTCACGTCGCGCTTGCCGGCCTGCAGCACTTCCTGGCCCGGACCGTGGCCGCGCACTTCCGCCGACGGCGAGTACACGCGCAGGTATTCGTAGGGCAGCTTGAACGTGCGTCCGTCCTCGAACGCGAGCTCGAGCATGCGCGAGCGGTTGTGCAACACGATGGAAGTCGGCGTCATAAGGACGCCTATTGTGCCACCGATGCCCGCCGCAGGCAGTCTGGTGGCACATGCGCGTTACTGAACGGGGCGGCGCGAGCAGCGAGGCCCGAAGGGCGGCGAGCAATTGCGAGTCGACGCCGCGAGGCGACACGTAGCCGCTTCGTTGCGCAACTTACTCCAAGGAGCCGAGGCGAAGCGACCTGTGATCGGCGCGCTTCGTGGATGTTGCTACACGCCCGGCGAAGGGCCGCTCCCGAGCCGGGCGTGGAAGCTCTACCGGCCGAAAGTTTCGGGATCGCTTTACACCCGAAACTTTCGGACGAAGCTAGATGACATTATTCGGCTGCTGCTCCGGCACGAGATCCATGTTCCCGATGCCGGAGAAGACGTTGCGGTTCTTCGCCTCCTTGCCGTGCAGCTTGATCTCGAGCCGCAGGTCGTTGAGCGAGTCGGCGTTGCGCAGCGCGTCCTCGTAGGTGATGAGGCCGGTCTCGTACAGGTCGAACAGCGACTGGTCGAAGGTCTGCATGCCGAGCTCGCGCGACTTCTTCATGATGTCCTTGATGCCGGAGACGTCGCCCTTGAAGATCAAGTCCGAGATCAGCGGCGAGTTGAGCATCACCTCCACCGCCGGCACCCGGCCGCGCCCGTCGCGGCGCGGGATCAGGCGCTGCGCCACGAACGCGCGCACGTTGAGCGAGAGGTCCATCAGAAGCTGCGCGCGCCGCTCTTCCGGGAAGAAGTTGATGATGCGGTCCAGTCCCTGGTTGGTGCTGTTCGCGTGCAGCGTGGCGAGCAGGAGGTGCCCGGTTTCGGCGAACGCGATCGCGTAGTCCATCGTCTGCCGCTCGCGGATTTCGCCGACCAGGATGACGTCGGGCGCCTGGCGCATCGAATTGCGCAGCGCGATGTCCCAGCTATCGGTGTCCACACCGACCTCGCGCTGGGTGAGGATGCAGTTGCGGTGATCGTGCACGAACTCGATCGGGTCCTCGATGGTGATGATGTGTCCGTAGCTGTTCTCGTTGCGATAGCCGAGCAGCGACGCCATCGAGGTGGATTTGCCGGCGCCGGTCGCGCCGAGGAACAGCATGATGCCGCGCTTGCTCATGATCACGTCCTTGAGCACGGGCGGCAGGCCGAGATCCTCGAACTTCGGGATGTCGGTGGTGATCGTGCGCAGCACCATGCCCACGCGGCCCTGCTGGACGAAGGCATTGACGCGGAAGCGCCCGATTCCCGGCGGGCTGATCGCGAAGTTGCACTCCTTGGTGCCTTCGAACTCGGAGGCCTGCTTGTCGTTCATCACGCTGCGGACGAGCTCGATCGTGTGCTGTGGGGAGAGCTGGGTCTTCGACACCGGCGTGATCTTGCCGTCGACCTTGATCGCCGGCGGGAACGCGGCGGTGATGAAGAGGTCCGAGCCGTTCTGCTTGACCAGCAGCTCGAGGAGCTCGTGGATGAACTTGGTGGCGCGTTCTCGTTCCATGTCGTTTCCCTACGCCCCCACCGGGGGCAGCGAGCGGCGCAGTTGCGGTTGTCGCGAGCGTGGGGGCACTTTTCAACTGCCCATGAACAGATCCTTGTTCACCGCGCGGTTGCGGGCCTCGGCGAGGTTGATCTGGTTCCGGCGGACCATCTCGACGAGGCACTGGTCGAGCGTCTGCATGCCGATCGCCTGCGACGTCTGGATCGACGAGTACATCTGCGCGACCTTGCCTTCGCGGATCAGGTTGCGGATGGCGGGCGTGCCGATCATGATCTCGTGCGCCGCGACGCGACCCTGGCCGTCCTTGGTCTTGAGCAGCGTCTGCGAGATCACCGACACCAGCGACTCCGACAGCATGGCGCGCACCATCTCCTTTTCCGCCGCCGGGAACACGTCGATGATGCGGTCGATGGTCTTCGCCGCCGAGCTCGTGTGCAGCGTGCCGAACACGAGGTGGCCGGTCTCGGCGGCGGTGAGTGCCAAGCGGATGGTCTCCAAGTCGCGCATTTCGCCGACCAGGATGTAGTCCGGGTCTTCGCGCAGCGC
>JADLEZ010000477.1 GCA_020845855.1 Burkholderiales bacterium | reverse complement strand
GGCTGACCATCGACCGCAAGGGCTTCCGCGACGCGATGGAGGCGCGCGGCATCGGGACCGGCGTGTCGTACGAGGCGGCGCACCTCGTCACCGCCATGCGCCGCTTCGGCTATCATCGGGGTGACCTCCCGCACACCGAGCGCATTGCCGACACTACCGTGACGCTGCCGCTCTTCCCCGCCATGACCGACGCCGACGTCGACCGCGTCTGCGCGGCGTGCGCCGAAGTGCTCGCCGCGCATCGCCGATGAATCCCGTCTCGGTATCGGTAGTCATCCCGGTCTACAACGAGGAAGCCGGGCTGCCGGCGCTGTTCGCGCGCCTGTATCCCGCGCTCGACGCGCTCGGCGTCGCGTACGAAGTCATCTTCGTCAACGACGGCAGCCGCGACCGCTCCGCCGCGCTGCTCAAGGACCAGTTCCTCGCGCGGCCGGACGTCACCCGCGTCGTGCTGTTCAACGCGAACTACGGCCAGCACATCGCCATCATCGCCGGCTTCGAGCGCGTGCGCGGCGAGCGCGTGGTGACCCTCGACGCCGACTTGCAGAACCCGCCGGAGGAGATCGCGCGCCTGCTTGTCGCCATGGACGAGGGCCACGACTACGTGGGCGGCGTGCGCCGCGCGCGCGAGGACGCCTGGTGGCGGCGCACGGCGTCGCGCGTGATGAACGGGCTGCGCGAGCGCATCACCCACATCAGGATGACCGACCAGGGTTGCATGCTGCGCGCGTACAGCCGCGATATCGTCGACGCGGTGGCGGCGAGCCGCGAAGTGAGCACGTTCATCCCGGCGCTCGCGTACACCTATGCCTACAGCCCGGTGGAGATCGATGTCGGCCACGAGGAGCGCGCCGCGGGCGAATCGAAGTACTCGCTGTACAAGTTGATCCGCCTCAACTTCGACCTCGCGACCGGCTTCTCGCTGGTGCCGCTGCAGCTCTTCTCGCTGTTCGGGATGCTGGTGGCCGCGGCGAGCGTGGTGGTCTACGCCGTGATCGTGGTCCAGCGCCTTGTCACCGGCTACGGCTGGACCGCGCTGTGGGATCGCGACATCCTCGAGTTCTTCCTGATCGGCGTCGTGCTGTTCGGCGTCGGCCTGGTCGGCGAGTACGTCGGGCGCATCTACCAGCAGGTGCGCGACCGGCCGCGCTACACCGTGCGCGCCGTGCTCGAGCGAGAACCGTCCGAGCAGCAGTGACCACCGCCGTCGTCTTCGCGTACCACAACGTCGGGGCGCGCTGCCTGCGGGTACTGCTCGCGCGCGGTGTCGAGGTGCTGCTGGTGGTGACCCACGAGGATCATCCCGGGGAGGTGCTCTGGTTCGAGCGCGTCGCGGACGTAGCGGCGGCTTACGGTCTGCCGGTCATCACCCCGCGCGATCCCAACGACCGCGCCGTGGTCGAGCGCGTGCGCACGCACGAACCCGACTTCATCTTCAGCTTCTACTACCGGCAGATGCTCTCGCCCGCGCTGCTCGCGATCGCCCGGCGCGGCGCGCTCAACATGCACGGGTCGCTCCTTCCCAAATACCGGGGCCGCGCGCCGGTCAATTGGGCCGTGCTCCACGGCGAGAAGTACACCGGCGCCTCGCTGCACTACATGGTGGACAAGCCCGATGCCGGCGACCTGGTCGACCAGACCGCGGTGCCAATTCTGCCCGACGACACCGCGCGCGAGGTGTTCGAAAAGGTCACGGTCGCCGCCGAGATCACGCTCGACCGCGCGCTGCCCGGACTCGTCGCCGGCACCGCGCCGCGGCGGGCGCTCGACTCGACCCTCGGCTCGTACTTCGGCGGCCGCACCGCCGAGGACGGCCGCATCGACTGGTCGCAGCCGGCGGCGCGCATCCACAACCTCGTGCGCGCCGTGGCGCCGCCGTATCCCGGCGCTCTCACGGCGGTCGCCGGACGGCCGGCGCGCGTGCTGCGCTCGCGCGTGCGCGAGCCGGACGGCCCGCGCCAAACGCCGTCGCTCGCCGTGGTCGACGGGCGCTTCGTCGCCCACTGCGGCGGCGGCGGGAGGCTCGCCATCCTCGATCTCGAGGTCGCCGGCGCCCGCGTGACGCCGTCGCAGCTCGGGCCCGGACCGTGGTCCCTCGGCAAGCTAGAATCGAGTCCATGAAGCGCATTCTCATCCTCGGCGTCAACGGCTTCATCGGCCACCACCTCACCCAGGCGATCGTCGGCGGCACCGACTGGGAGGTGTACGGCATGGACATGCAGGCCGACCGCATCGCCGACCTCATGCCGCAGAAGCGCTTCCACTTCTTCGAAGGCGACATCACGATCAACAAGGAGTGGATCGAGTACCACGTCAAGAAGTGCGACGTGGTGCTGCCGCTGGTCGCCATCGCCACGCCGGCAACCTACGTACGCGAGCCGCTGCGCGTGTTCGAGCTCGACTTCGAGGCCAACCTGCCGATCGTGCGGGCCTGCGTGCGCTACGGAAAGCGCATCGTGTTCCCGTCGACCTCCGAGGTCTACGGCATGTCGCGCGACGCCGAGTTCGACCCGGAGGCCTCCGACCTCGTGCTCGGGCCGATCAACAAGCCGCGCTGGATCTACGCGTGCGCGAAGCAGCTCATGGACCGCGTGATCCACGCCTACGGCATGCAGGAAGGTCTCGACTACACGCTGTTCCGCCCGTTCAACTGGATCGGCGCCGGGCTCGACTCCATCAACACCGCGAAGGAAGGCAGCTCGCGCGTCATCACCCAATTCCTCGGCCACATCGTGCGCGGCGAGCCGATCAAGCTGGTCGACGGCGGCACGCAGAAGCGCGCGTTCACGTACATCGACGACGGCATCGCGGCGTTGATGACGATCATCGCCAACCCCGGCGGGGTGGCGAGCAGCAAGATCTACAACATCGGCAATCCGGCCAACAACTGGTCGGTGCGCGAGCTCGCGCAGAGGATGCTCGACCTCGCCGCGCGCTATCCCGAGTACGCGGAAAACGCGGCGAAGGTGAGGCTCGTCGACACCACGGCCGACGCCTACTACGGCCGCGGCTACCAGGACGTGCAGAACCGCGTGCCGAAGATCGCCAACACCATGGCCGACCTCGACTGGCGGCCGCGGGTGTCGATGGAAGACGCGCTCGTGCGCATCTTCGAAGCCTATCGCGGGCAGGTGGCGGAAGCGCGTGGTTTGGTCGACTAGGATTGAAGCTCGCCCTCAAAGTCGACGTCGACACCCTGCGCGGCACGCGCGAGGGCGTGCCCACGCTGATCGAGATCCTGCGCCGCCACGACGTGCGCGCCACGTTCCTGTTCTCGCTCGGCCCCGACCACACCGGGCGAGCGATCAAGCGCGTGTTCCGCCCCGGGTTCGTCGGCAAGGTGCGGCGCACGTCGGTGGTCCGGCACTACGGCGTGCGCACCCTGCTCTACGGTACCGTCCTGCCCGGCCCCGACATCGGCCGCCGCGGCGCGGAGGTCATGCAGGGCGTGCGCGACGCCGGGCACGAGACCGGCATCCACTGCTGGGACCACATCCGCTGGCAGGACGGCGTCGCACGCGCGGACGAGGCGTGGACGAAGCTCGAGATGGAGCGCGCGTGCGAGCGCTTCACGCAGGTCATGCGCGAGCCGCCGCGCACGCACGGGGCCGCCGGCTGGCAGATGAACGTGCACGCGCTGCGCCTGACCCAGCGGCTGGGCTTCGACTACTGCTCCGACGGCCGGGGCACGCATCCGCACCTGCCCGTGTGGAACGCGGAGCCGATCCGCTGCCCGCAGTTCCCGACCACGCTGCCCACGCTCGACGAGTTGATCGGGCTCGGCGGCGTGGACGAGGGCAACGTCGCGGCGCACCTGCTCGAGCGCACCCGCGATCGCAAGGCGGATCAGGTGTACACGCTGCACGCCGAGCTCGAGGGCATGCGGCTCGCTCCCGCCTTCGAGCAGCTCATCCTCGGCTGGAAGGCGCAAGGCTGGACGCTTTGTCCCGTGCGGTCCCTGTTCGAGAGCGTGGAGCCGATGGCCCTGCCGCGTTGCACGGTGCAAAGCGGCACCGTGCCCGGGCGCTCCGGTACGCTGCTCGTGCAGGGGCCGGAGTTTCTCGCGGACGTCGATCTCGCGGCTTGATCGAATTCAAACGGAGGCAACGATGCTCGGCAAGAAAGTCACCGACTTCACGGCGGAAGCCACGGGTGGCCCCTTCAAGCTGTCCGTGCACAAGGGCGAGACGGTCGTGCTGTATTTCTACCCCAAGGACAACACGCCCGGCTGCACTACCGAAGGCGCGCAGTTCCGCGACGCGTCCAAGGCGTTCCGCAAGGCCGGGGCGACGATCGTCGGCGTGTCGAGGGATTCGCTGAAATCGCACGAGGGCTTCAAGGCGAAGATGGCGTTTCCGTTCGAGCTCATCGCCGACCCCGACGAGAAGCTGTGCCAGCAGTTCGGCGTCATCAAGATGAAGAACATGTACGGCAAGCAGGTGCGCGGCATCGAGCGCAGCACGTTCGTGATCGACGGCAGCGGCAAGCTCGTGCGCGAGTGGCGCGGGGTGAAGGTTCCCGGCCACGTCGACGAGGTTCTGGAGTTCGTCAAGACGTTGTAACCGACAGGCGTCGCGCCTGTGCCCGCCTGTCCCCTTTCCACCACAATAGCTCCGGTCGTTTCTAGGTTTCGACCACAAGCTATTGTGCCTCGACAAAAAAGGGGTACGATGCATACACAGGGTCAGAGTCGACTTTCTGCTCCAGGTTGCCGATGCGCCGCATCCTGCTGCCTCGTCCGCAAGACGAAAGTCGAATCTGACCCTGGTTGACCCCTTTGGAGGCCCATGGTCGAACGCAAGCTGCGCCCCGCCCCGTCCACCCTTCATCTCCTCCCCTCGCGCAAGCCGGTCAAGACCGGCGGCGCTGCCGCGACGAAGCTCTTCGTCCTCGACACCAACGTCCTGCTGCACGACCCGACGAGCCTGTTCCGGTTCGAGGAGCACGACATCTACCTGCCGCTGCTGACACTGGAGGAGCTCGACGCCAACAAGAAGGGCGTGAGCGAAGTCGCGCGCAACGCGCGCCAGGTGAGCCGCTGGCTCGACGAGCTGGTGACCGCGTACGGCGAGACCGGGGAGAGCATCGCCCGGGGCATTCCGCTCGCCGAGAAGTCGAGCGGCGCCGCGTCCGGCCGCCTGCTCCTGCAGACGGAAAGCATCGCCACGGTGCTGCCGCCCACGCTCGCCGGCGGCAAGGCGGACAACCAGATCCTCGCCGTCGTGATGCACCAGGCGCAGCACCACCCCAAGCGCAGCGTCATCCTGGTGTCGAAAGACATCAACATGCGCATCAAGGCGCGCGCGCTCGGCCTCGCCGCCGAGGACTACTTCAACGACAAGGTCCTCGAGGACACCGACCTCCTCTACTCCGGCACGCGCGAGCTGCCCGCCGACTTTTGGGACCGTCACGGCAAGGGCATGGAATCGTGGCAGCAGGGTGGCCACACCTATTATCGCCTTGCCGGCCCGCTCATCTCCTCGCTACTCACCAACGAGTTCCTGTACCTGGAGAAGAAGGACGAGGCGCCGTTCTACGCGATCGTCAAGGAGATCCACGGCAAGACGGCGCTCCTGTCCACCCTCAAGGACTACTCGCACCAGAAGAACAACGTGTGGGGCATCACCGCGCGCAACCGCGAGCAGAATTTCGCGCTCAATCTCCTGATGAACCCGGAGATCGACTTCGTCACGCTGCTCGGCCAGGCCGGGACCGGCAAGACGCTGCTCACACTCGCCGCGGGTCTCATGCTGACGCTCGAGTTCAAGGTGTACAGCGAAATCATCATGACCCGGGTCACGGTGCCCGTCGGCGAGGACATCGGCTTCCTTCCGGGCACCGAGGAGGAGAAGATGAACCCGTGGATGGGCGCGCTGGAGGACAACCTCGACGTGCTCAACAAGACCGACGACGAGGCCGGCGAATGGGGGCGCGCCGCGACGCGCGACCTGATCCGCTCGCGGATCAAGGTGAAAAGCCTCAACTTCATGCGCGGGCGCACGTTCATCAACAAGTTCCTGGTCATCGACGAGGCGCAAAACCTGACCCCGAAGCAGATGAAGACGCTGATCACGCGCGCGGGGCCGGGCACCAAGGTCGTCTGCCTGGGCAACATCGCCCAGATCGATACCCCCTACCTCACCGAAGGCAGCTCGGGGCTGACCTACGTCGTCGACCGCTTCAAGGGGTGGTCGCACTCGGGGCACGTCACGCTGCAGCGTGGCGAGCGGTCGCGGCTTGCCGATCACGCGGCGGAGGTGTTGTAGCTTTAGGTCGGCGTTGTACGCGGCGACAAGGCCGGCGATCTACAATGACGGCTTAACCCCGCAGCCCTGGGGCGCCCGACCCTCGCACCGGGCAAGGCTGCGGGTGTCGCCATGGATTCTCTGCAGCCGCTCGAACAGGCCGTCAACGATGCACCGAATCCAGTGGCGCGGGTGCGTGCGCTCAACTCGCTGTCGACCGAGCTCGCGCGCACCGGCCAGCCCAAACGGGCGTTCGCGCTCGCGCAGGAGGCGCGGGAGCTCGCCGCGCGCAGCCAGGACAAGCAGCTCGACGCCGAGACGCGGCACGCGGTCGCCCGCTGTCACTTCTACCTCGCCGACTTCATGCCCGCGCTCGAGTACCTGCTCGAGGCTGCGCAGATCTACGAGGACTGCGGGGACCTGGCCGGCGCCGCCACCGCGTTTGCCGGGGTCGGCCTGTGCCAGCACCGCCTCGGCGCCCACGACGACGCCGTGGCCTCGATGCTGCGCGCCCTCGAGTCGGCG
>JADLEZ010000476.1 GCA_020845855.1 Burkholderiales bacterium | reverse complement strand
CCGAACTCGAAGCCGTCGGCGAAGCGGGTCGACGCGTTGACCAGCACCGAGCTCGAATCGACCTCGCGCAAAAAGCGCATGGCGTTGGCGTAGTCCTGGGTCACGATGGCGTCGGTGTGCTGCGAGCCGTACTTCGCGATGTGCGCCATGGCCTCGTCGAGCGAGTCCACGACGCGCACTGCCAGGATGGGTGCCAGGTATTCGGTGTACCAATCGTCCTCGGCGGCGGGCTTCATCGGCGGCACGAGGGCCCGCGCGCGCTCGTCGCCGCGTAGCTCCACCGACTTGCCGAGATAGATCCTGCACAGCGGCGGCAGCACGCGATCGGCGATGCCGGCGTGCACCAGCAGCGTCTCCATGGTGTTGCACGGCGAGTAGCGCTGCGTCTTCGCGTTGTCGGCGATGGCAACCGCCATGTCGACGTCGGCGGAGGCGTCGATGAAGACGTGGCACACGCCGTCGAGGTGCTTGATCACCGGCACCCGCGCTTCGCGCGCAATGCGCTCGATGAGACTCTTGCCGCCGCGCGGCACGATCACGTCGACGTGCTTCTCGGCGGCGATGAGGTGGCCGACGGCGGCGCGGTCGGCGGTGGCGACCACCTGCACCGCGTGCTCCGGCAAGCCCGCCTCGCGCAGGCCGTGGTGCACGCAGGCAGCGATCGCGTTGTTGCTGCGCAACGCTTCCGACCCGCCGCGCAGGATGCTCGCGTTGCCCGCCTTGAGGCACAGCCCCGCCGCGTCCGCGGTCACGTTCGGGCGCGACTCGTAGATGATGCCGACCACACCCAGCGGCACGCGCATGCGGCCCACCTGGATGCCGCTCGGGCGGTAGCGCAGGTCGGTGATCTCGCCGATCGGATCGGGCAGCGCGGCGATTTCCGCGAGCCCGTCCGCCATCGCGAGCACCGTCTTCGGCGTGAGGGTCAGGCGGTCGACGAAAGCCTCGTCGTGGCCCGCCGCGCGCGCGGCCTGGACGTCCTCCGCGTTGGCGGCGAGAAGCCGTGCCTCGTCGCGCCGGATCGCCGTCGCCATTGCGTGCAACGCGCGGTTCTTGGCGGCGGTGTCGGCCCGGGCAACCTCGCGCGCCGCGGCGCGCGCAGCCTCGCCGACCGCGTGCATGTACGCGGCGACGTCGCCGCCCATGCCCGGAATGTCGAAGCTGGTCATGCCGTGATTGTAGCGCCGCAGCCGCCTTTCGCGGTACCGTCGCGGACCACTCGAGGAGGAGCCGACATGAAGATCGTGGTGCTGATTCCGGGAATCATGGGCAGCAGACTCTTCTTGGGCGCGGACGAGGTCTGGCCACCGACGGCGGGCGAAGTCACCTATGGCTACCATCGAATCGACGAGCTCCTCCACAACGAGCTTGTGCCGACGGATTTGATCCGTAAGGTCCCCTTCGCGTGCGGATTGTTGAGCAAAGATGTCTACGCGCCGCTGATCGAGCGGCTCGATGCGTGGGGTTTCAAGGAACGCCCTGCTGCAAAGTCGGCCGGCCGGCTCGTGTGCTGGGCCTACGACTGGCGCCGGGACAATCGGGTCTCGGCAGCGGGGCTTTCCGCCCGGCTGGCTGCACTCGTCACCGAGCACGGACCGGAGGCCGAGATCTGCCTGCTGGCGCACAGCATGGGAGCGCTCGTGGCGCGGTATGCGCTGGAAGTCGGCGACGCCAAGCTCGGTGACGTGACGTGGCGCGGGCACGTGTCGCTCCTGGCTACCTTCGGGGCGCCGCACCGAGGCGCGCCACTTGCGCTCTTTCGCGCCCTCGGCATGGAGGAGACGCTTGGCATCAGCGGCAAGGACTTGCACAGGATCATGGCCCACGAGGATTACCCGGCGGGGTACCAACTCATCCCACCCGAGGAGTCCTATGCCTTCTGGGACCGCACGAGCGCTGCGTCGGGTCTCGCCAACGTCGACGTGCTTCATCCGGATGTCGCGCGGGACCTGAAGCTCAACGACCGGAACGCGGCGGCGGCTCGCGAGTTCTGGCAGGCGCTTGCGGGCGGAGCGCGCCCGGACCCGGCGCGGTGCCGATACTTCATGTTCATGGGACGCGGGTACACGACGCCCGTGCGTGGCGAGCGCAGCACCAAGTCGACGGTCGACGTGATCCGGCAGTCCGATGCCGGGGACGAGACGGTCCCGATCTGGAGCAGCGTGCTGCCCGATACCCAGCTGCAACTCGACGGCGACGAACACAGCGTCACGTTCGACGATCGGAGGGTGCTGGCAACCCTTGGAACGCTACTGGGCGTGTCTGCGGCAGCGGTGAGGAAGACGCTCGGCAGGCCGCCGGCGACGGAGGTCGGGATTCGCTTGTCCGAATGGTATCTGACCCCGGGCGCGACCGTGAGTGCGCACCTGCGGGTCCGCGCAGCCGCGCCCGTTGCCGTGGACATCGTGTGCGTGCTTCGCGAGCCCAAACGCATCCGGAACGTGAGGCCGCTCGCGAAGCTGAGGCTCGTGAAGGCGAACATCGGTGCCTTCGCCATGACGTTCGATTTCAGAGCGCCCGGGCAGCCGGGTGTGTATACGCTCCGGGCCACCGCCAGGATGCTGGGGAGCAAAGCCCGGACGAGGACGAGCCGGGAATTCGTGATCGTCGTCAGATCGACTGAAAAGCGCACGAGGCGCGGAAGGATAACGCGCCGGCGCGCAAGGTGATCACGCTATTGGCGTCAGCGTCTCCACCCCGCGATCGGTGCCGACCAGCGTCACGTCGGCGCCGCGATGCGCGAACAAGCCGACCGTCACCACACCCGCGATCCCGTTGATCGTTGTCTCGAGCTTGCCCGGATCCTCGATCGCAAGGCCGGAGACGTCCAGGATCAGGTTGCCGTTGTCGGTGGTAAAGCCCATGCGCCACGCCGGCTGCCCGCCGAGACGCACGAGCTCGCGCGCGACGTAGCTGCGCGCCATGGGAATCACCTCCACCGGCAGCGGGAACTTGCCGAGCACCGGCACGAGCTTGGACGCATCGACGATGCACACGAACTTGCGCGCGACCGCGGCGACGATCTTCTCGCGCGTGAGCGCGCCGCCGCCGCCCTTGATCATGGCGCCCCACTTGGTGACTTCGTCGGCGCCGTCGACGTACACCGGGACGTTGTCGACGTTGTTGAGCTCCTCTACTTCGATGCCGTAGCCTTTCAGGCGCGCGGTCGACTTTTCCGAGCTCGATACGGCGCCCTTGATGCGGTGCTTCATCTTCGCAAGCTCGTCGATGAAGAAACTCGCGGTGGTGCCGGAGCCCACACCGATCCATGCATCGTCGACGACGTACTTGATCGCCTCGCGGGCGACGGCCTGCTTCAGTTCGTCCTGGGTCATGGCGCTTGAGCTCCTTCCGCGAAATTCCACTATAGCAGCGCAGCGAGCGACAGGACCGCGTCGCGGAACGCGCGCACCGCGGGCAGCGCCTCGCTGTCGCGCCGGATCGCGAGCGACACCTGGTCGCGTCCGGCGTCGAGCGCCGGCCCCTTGAGCGCCTTCACGATGCCTCGCCGCGCGTAAGCGCTCACGGCCGCGTCCGGCGCCACCGCGAGATGGCGCGTGGCGGACACCACGTGCAGCGTCGTGTGCAGCGCTGCGCACTCGACGGCCACCGCCGGCGGCGCAACGCCGTGCTGGAGAAACAGGCGGCGGAACGCGGCATGCGTTCTCGACTCGGCGGGCGGCACGATCCACGGCCAGCGCAGCAGGGGTTCGACGCCGCGCAGGGGCCGCCGGGTGAGCGGATGGTCGTGCGCCGCGACCACCTGCATTCGGCCATGCCGCAACGGGAACACCGCGAGTTGCGCGACCGGCAGCGGATCGAGCATCGGCGCGTCCATCCAACCGATCACGCAGTCGAGCTCGCCGGCAGCCAGCGACGCCATGAGATCGACCGCGCGCCCTTCGCGCAGCCTGATTCGCAGGTCCGCGCGATGGCGCGCGAGGCGGGCGAACACCGCGGGCAGGAGCGCGCTGCCGACGACCTGGATGCAGCCGACTCGTAGCAGGGGCGCCAGCGTGGGCGTGCGCGCGGCTTCCACGGCGCGCTCGACGGAAGCCAGCGCGATTGCGAGCCGCTCCAGAGCCCGCGCCCCCGCGGTCGTCAGCCGGCCCCCCTTCGCGCCGCGTTCAACCAGGCGCGCGCCGAATACGGCCTCCAGTTCCCGCAACAAGAGAGTGCACGCCGGCTGGCTCACGCCCAGCGCGCGCGCGGCATTGCCGAGCGACCCCAGTTGCGCCACGAGCTCGAGGAGGCGCAGATGGCGCAGGCGCAGGCGGTCGAGTCGGTAGGTTTCGCTGGTCATATCGAAACTTTATGGCTTGATAAGAACTCCATCATTGAACAATATGACAGGCCGACCGACAATGCTGCGCGGAAAGTCATCCGCGTCGAACCCGTGTCCCCTGCCCAGCGCCATCCCGCAAGCGACGTCCTGCCCGACGCACGGACCGAGACGCTCACCTTGCATACGCTCGAGCCGGTGGCCCTGGAGGTGCCGCTGCCGGCGCCGGTGGCCACACCGTTCGGCCCGATCAGGACCGTGGTCGCGCTGTTCGTTCGCGCGCGAGACGTCGACGGCGTGGAGGGCTGGGGCGAGATCTGGTGCAACTTCCCCCGATTCGGTTACCGCCACCGCGCCACGCTGCTGCGCGAGGCGTTCGCGCCCGCGATGATCGGCCGGCGCCTGCCGTCCCTGGCACAGGCGTGGACCCACATGAACGCGGCCAGCGACGCGCTTCGGCTGCAGTCGGGAGAGTACGGCCCGGTTGCCGCGGTCGCCGCGGGGATCGACATCGCGCTGCACGACATCGCCGCGCGCAAGGCCGGCGTGCCGGTCTGGCGGATGCTCGGCGGCACCTCCGGGCGCGTGCGGGTGTACGCGAGCCTCGGGCGCGCCGACTCCTGGCGGACGACGATCGAGCGCGCGCGCGAGCGCGGCTTCCGCGCGTTCAAGTTGCGGTCCGCCGGCGACATCGACGATCATCGGTCGGTGATCCGGCCTGCGCGCGCGCTGCTGGGTGAGGACTGCGAGCTCATGCTCGACGTCAACGGTTCGTGGGAAGCGCGAGCGGCCATCGCGACGGTCGGCGAGCTTCGCGAGTTCAACTTGGCCTGGCTCGAGGAGCCGATCCCGGTGGACGCGCCGGCGCAGGCGTGGGCGAGCCTCGCCCAGGCATCGCCGGTGCCGCTGGCCGGTGGGGAGAACATGGTGACCGCGCAGATGTTCGAGTCCGCGCTGGCCGAAGGCGCGCTCTCCGTCTTCCAGCCCGACATTACGAAGTGGGGCGGATTTTCCGCCGGGCTGCCGCTCGCGCGGCGCATCGCGCAGCGAGGGTTGCGCTACTGCCCGCACATGTTCACCGGCGCGCTCGGGGTCCTCGCGTCGGCGCATCTGCTCGCTGCCGCGGGCGCCCCCGACGGTATGCTCGAGTACGGGGCCGGCTTCAATCCGACGCGCGACGAGTTTCTCGAGCGCGCACCCGATGGCGGGTTCCTGGACCTGCCGGACGTGCCCGGCTTGGGCTTTGCGGCGGACTCGCAGCGGCTGGCGCGTTACCGCGTGCCGGTATGAACGTAGAGGGAAACGCCATGGAAGACTTCCTGAACACCGCGGCGCGCCTGGCGACGCATTCGACGTCGGCGATCTCCGATGCGCTGGACGAGCTCGGCATCGCCGGTGCGTTGGCCGGCGTGCGCGCGATGCGCGAAGGGCTGGGACGCGTCTGCGGCCGCGCGCTGCCGGTGCGGTTCGTGCGCAAGGCGAACGACCCCGCGGCCTATCGCTTCGGCGGCGGCGTGGGCAAGCCGCTGGAACGCGTGCTGAAGACGATGAAGGCGGGGGACTTCGTGGTGATGGACCTCGACGGCGCGGTGAACGCCTCCGCCTGGGGCGGGCTCGCGTCGCGCCTCGCGCAGCGTCGCGGGGTGCGCGGCACGGTGCTGTGGGGCACGTGCCGCGACTTGGAAGAGATCCGCGCGGTGGGCTATCCCGTGTGGGCGGTCGGCGTGTGCCCGCGGCGCAGCCGCAACGAGTTCGCGTTCGGCTCGATCAACGAGGAAATCTCGGTCTGCGGCGTCACGATCCAGCCCGGCGATTTCATGGTCGCGGACGAAAGCGGTGTGGTGCGGGTTCCGCACGCGCGGGCCGAAGAGTTGCTCGCGCTCACGGACCGCATCGAGCGCCAGGAGGCGCTGCTGGATCAGCAGGTGCGCGACGACGCGGTTTCGACGTGGGACCAGGTTTGACGGGAGCGGGGAAGGTGGCCGCCGCCGACTTCGGGAGCATGTACTCGCTGGCGGGGCGCGTGGCGCTCGTCACCGGGGCTTCGCGCGGCATCGGCGCGGCCATCGCGAGAGTCCTCGCCCAGATGGGCGCCGACGTCGCGATCAATCATCTCGCCGACGGCGCCGCCGCGGACGCGCTCGCCGGCGAGCTGCGCGCGCTCGGCCGCCGCGCCGCCACGTTCGACGCCGACGTCGCGCGCAAGGACATCGTCGACGCCCTGGTGGAGCCGGCGCAGGCACAACTCGGGCCCTGCGACGTGCTCGTGGTGTGCGCGGCCCGCTCGATCCAGGGCACGCTGTCCGAGGCGCGCGAAGAGGACATCGACGCGCAGATCGAGACCAACTTCAGGGCGACCGTCCGCTTGCTGCGCGCGATCGTGCCGGCCATGGCGCAGCGGCGCTTCGGCCGGGTGGTCACCGTCGGCAGCATCACGCAGGAAGCCCCGCTGCCCACCCTGCCGGTCTACGGCGCGATGAAGGCGGCGCACCTGCAGCTCATTCGCGGCGAGGCGATCCGCTGGGCACCCTACGGCGTGACGCTCAACAACGTCGCGCCGGGGCTCATCCGGACCGACCGCAACGCCTGGCGCCGCGAGCCGGGCGGCGACTGGGAATCGTTCGCGCGCTCGTGCAGCTTCGCGCGGCGCGCCGGGGAACCCGAAGAGGTCGCCTGCGCGGCGGCGATGTTTTGCGCGCCGGGAGCGTCGTTCGTCACCGGCGAGAACCTGTTCGTCGCGGG
>JADLEZ010000475.1 GCA_020845855.1 Burkholderiales bacterium | reverse complement strand
TCTCCTCCACGTCGCTCTTGCCGATCACCTTCTTCTGCCGCGACTTGGGCAGGATCTTCTGCGCGGCGCCCGCCTCGTCGATCACGTCGATCGCCTTGTCGGGCAGGTGCCGGTCGTTGATGAAGCGAGCGGCGAGCTCAGCCGCGCTGGTGATCGCCGCCGGCGCGTACTTCACGCCGTGGTGCTGCTCGAAGCGCGACTTGAGTCCCTTGAGAATCTCGATCGTCTCGGCGATCGAGGGCTCCGGCACGTCGACCTTCTGGAAGCGGCGCGAGAGCGCGTGGTCCTTCTCGAAGATCTGCCGGAACTCGTTGTAGGTCGTGGCGCCGATGCACTTCAACGCGCCGGTGGACAGCGCGGGCTTGAGCAGATTGGACGCATCGAGCGTGCCGCCCGACGCAGCACCCGCGCCGATGATGGTGTGGATCTCGTCGATGAACAGGATCGACTTCGGGCTATCCGCGAGCTGCTTCAGCACGGCCTTCAAGCGCTGCTCGAAGTCGCCGCGATACTTCGTACCCGCCAGCAGCGCGCCCATGTCGAGCGAGTACACCTGGTACTCGCGCAGGAGATCGGGAATCTCGCCCTCGTTGATGCGGCGGGCGAGCCCTTCGGCGATCGCGGTCTTGCCCACGCCCGCCTCGCCGACCAGGAGCGGATTGTTCTTGCGCCGGCGGCACAGCACCTGGATCACCCGCTCGAGCTCGTGCTCGCGGCCGATCAATGGGTCGATCTTGCCGGACTTGGCAAGCGCGTTGAGGTTGAGCGTGTACGCGTCGAGCGCGCCCTGCGACTCGTTGCCGCCGTCGTCGTCGCCCTTCTGCTCCTGCTTCTCCTGCTTCTGTTGCGGCGTCTTGGTGATGCCGTGCGCGATGTAGTTGACGACGTCCAGGCGCGTGACGCCGCGCTGGTTGAGGAAATAGACCGCGTGCGATTCCTTTTCGCCGAAGATCGCAACCAGCACGTTGGCGCCGGTGACCTCCTTCTTGCCCGACGACTGCACGTGCAGGATGGCGCGCTGGATCACGCGCTGGAAGCCCTGCGTGGGCTGGGTGTCCGCGTCCGAGTGCGGCGCGAGCCGCGGCGTGTGCTCCTGGATGAAGTCGGACAGGACGCCGCGCAGCTCGTCCAGGTCCACGCCGCAGGCCTTGAGGACCTCGGCGGCCGACGGGTTGTCGAGCATCGCGAGCAGCAAGTGCTCGACCGTGATGAACTCATGCTGCTTCTGCCGGGCTTCGACAAAAGCCATGTGGAGGGAGACTTCCAGTTCCTGCGCAATCATCTAACTTTCCTTCGCCTTTCCAACGTCACCGGGATTTGCCAACGGGACCCGCGTGACGACAATAACGCCTAAGTCTCCTCCATCGTGCACTGCAGCGGATGCTGGTGCTTGCGCGCGATGCCGATCACCTGCTCCACCTTGGCCGAAGCCACCTCGCGCGTGTAGGTGCCGCAAACCCCCATGCCCTCGCGATGGACTTGCAGCATCACCTGCGTGGCCTTCTCGCGGCTCATGGCGAACACAGTTTGCAGGACGACGACCACGAAGTCCATCGGCGTGTAGTCGTCGTTCAGCAACATCACCTTGTACAGCGGCGGCGGCTTGACCTTGGCCTTCTCGGCCTCCAGGACGGTGCCGCGGTGCTCCTGGTTACGCATGTCCTGCCACGATACTCCGGATCGACTTGGGGTCAATGTTTGATGATTGCAACAGTTTTTTCAAGGGCACGCCCGGGGTGGGGCTTTCCCCTTGACGCTGCGGGAAGTTTGCGCGTAGAAAGCGCATGTTTGGCGTACCTTCGGTCCGCCTCTCCGGCCCCCGGCCGGATCGGTCCCGCCCCCCAAAGACGGAACCCCGGGCTCTGCCGCAAAGCGCCCGCCAGACACCCCGTTCAAACCTAAAGGAACAGGCAGTATGGCAACTGGTACCGTCAAGTGGTTCAACGATGCAAAGGGCTTTGGTTTCATCACGCCGGACGGCGGAGGCGAGGACCTGTTCGCGCACTTTTCGGCGATCAACATGCAGGGCTTCAAGACGCTCAAGGAAGGGCAGAAGGTGTCCTTCGACGTGACGCAAGGCCCGAAGGGGAAGCAGGCGTCGAACATCCAAGCCGTGTGACAACGTCCCGTTGCCGGCGGCAAATGGCCTTGCCGCCGACGAATTGACAGGGCCCGCCGCGCGCGGGCCCTTTTTCTCAGTTGTCAGTCACTGCGACTGACCGTTCGTCGGCTGGCAAATCCCTACGAATTGCAGGCTTTTGCGGACAACTGACAACTGACACCTGGCTCACATCCTCTCGATCATGGCCTGGCCGAAGCCGGAGCACGACACCTGCCGGGCGCCTTCCATCAGCCGGGCGAAGTCGTAGGTGACGACCTTGTCCTGGATGGTGCGCTCGAGGCTTTGCTCGATGCGCGCGGCGGCATCCTTCCAGCCCATGTGCACCAGCATCATCTGCGCTGAGAGGATTTCCGAGCCGGGATTGACGTAGTCCTTGCCCGCGTACTTGGGGGCGGTGCCGTGGGTGGCCTCGAACATCGCCACCGTGTCCGACAGGTTGGCGCCGGGCGCGATGCCGATGCCGCCCACTTCCGCCGCCAGCGCGTCGGAGATGTAGTCGCCGTTCAGATTGAGCGTGGCGATCACGTCGTACTCGGCCGGACGCAGGAGGATCTGCTGCAGGAAGGCGTCGGCGATCACGTCCTTGACCACGATCGCGCGCCCGCTCGACGGGTTCTTGAGCGTCATCCACGGCCCGCCGTCCAGCGGCTGCGCGCCGAACTCGCGCTGCGCGAGCGCGTAGCCCCAGTCGCGGAAGCCGCCTTCGGTGAACTTCATGATGTTTCCCTTGTGCACCAGCGTCACCGACTTGCGGTCGTTGTCGATCGCGTAGCGCATCGCCTTGCGCACCAGGCGCTCGGTGCCTTCGCGCGACACCGGCTTGATGCCGATGGCCGAGGTCGCCGGAAAGCGGATCTTCCGGACCCCCATGTCCTTGACGAGGAAATCGATCACCTTGCGCGCGCCTTCCGACTCGGCCGGCCACTCGATGCCGGCGTAGATGTCTTCCGAGTTCTCGCGGAAGATCACCATGTCGACCTTCTCCGGCTCCTTGACCGGCGACGGCACGCCCTTGAAGTAGCGCACCGGGCGCAGGCAAACGTACAGGTCGAGCTCCTGGCGCAGCGCCACGTTCAGCGAGCGGATGCCGCCGCCGACCGGCGTCGTGAGCGGCCCCTTGATCGACACCACGTAGTCCTTGACGATCGCGAGCGTCTCGTCCGGAAGCCACACGTCGGGGCCGTACAGCTTGGTGGCCTTCTCGCCGGCATACACTTCCATCCAGGCGATGCGGCGCTTGTCGCCGTACGCCTTGGCGACCGCCGCGTCGACGACCTTGACCATGACCGGCGTGATGTCCACACCGGTGCCGTCGCCCTCGATGCACGGAATGATCGGCTGGTCCGGGACGTTGAGGCTGCCGTCGGCGTCGACGGTTATTCTGCCGCCGATGGACGGCACCTTGACGTGCTGGTAGGTCCCCATGGGTGCTCCCCTTCGAGACTCTCGATTATCCGCGAAATTGCTTTCACCAGCCACGACGCGCGACTTGACCGCCGGCCGGGCAGTCGTGCTCTTCAACAATGGACGGTAGCGCGCGTGCTATGATCCCGCGCCGCTCCAGCACCCCCCGTCAATGATTCGACGCCTGCTCGCCCGCCTCATCTCCGGCAGGCCGTCGTCCGAGCCCCGCATCTACCACTCGGGCGACCACCCCGTCCGCCGCGACGCCGTCCCGCGCGGCGCCCGGATGGTGACCGAGAAGCTGCACGAAGCCGGGTTCAAGGCATTCGTCGTCGGCGGCGCCGTGCGCGACCTCCTGCTCGGCATGCCGCCGAAGGACTTCGACATCGCGACCGACGCCACGCCCGAGGAGGTCAAGCCCCTGTTCCGGCGCGCGTACATCATCGGCCGCCGCTTCCGGCTCGTGCACGTGCACGCCGGCGCGGAGGTGCTCGAGGTGTCGACCTTCCGCGCGCCGCAGACGAAGGAAGACGCCACCGACGAGCACGGCCGCCTGCTGTCGGACAACGTGTACGGGACACAGGCCGAGGACGCGGCGCGGCGCGACTTCACGATCAACGCGCTGTACTTCGACCCCGCGTCGGAGGAGGTCTGGGATTATGTCGGCGGCGTCGCCGACATCCGCGCGCGCCGGCTGCGGCTCATCGGCGCGCCGGTGACGCGCTTTCGGGAAGACCCGGTGCGCATGCTGCGCGCGGTGCGGCTCGCCGCGAAGTGCGGGCTTGCGATGGACCCCAAGACTGCGGCCCCGATCCCGAAGCTCGCGAACCTCATCCAGAACGTGCCGCCGGCGCGGCTGTTCGAGGAGATGCAGAAGCTTCTCCTGTCGGGACACGCGGCGGAGACGCTCGCCGCCTTGCGCGCGCACGGGCTCTCGCACGGCCTCCTGCCGCTCCTCGACATGATCCTGGAGCAGCCGCTCGGCACGCGGTTCATCGAGGTGGCGCTGGCCGGCACCGACGCCCGCGTGCGCGACGGCAAGCCGGTGTCGCCCGCGTTCCTGTTCGCCACCCTCCTGTGGCACGAAGTGCTGCAGCAGTGGAACGCAGGCAAGGCGCGCGGCGACAAGCCGCTGCCCGCGCTCCTCGAAGCGATGGACCGGGTACTCGACGCGCAGGCCGAGCGCATCTCCATTCCGCGCCGCTTCGAGGCGGCGATCAAGGAGATCTGGTCGCTGCAGCCGCGCTTCGAGCAGCGCGCGGGCGCGCGGCCCTACCGCCTGCTCGAGCACGAGCGCTTTCGCGCCGCCTACGATTTTCTCGCGCTGCGCGGGCAATCCGGCGAAGTGCCCGCGGCGCTGGTCCAGTGGTGGACGCGCTTCCAGGATGCGGGCGACGCCGAGCGCCAGCAGATGCTCAGGCCCGAGGAAGCGCCGAAGCGGTCGCGCCGCTCGCGCGGGCGCGGACGCAAGCGGCGCGAGGATGGCGGCGCGCCGCCGCCGCCCGAGGCGCACTGACGACGCCATGCCCGTGGTGTACGTGGCCCTGGGCAGTAACCTCGCCCACCCGCGGCGGCAGCTCGCGCGCGCAGTCGTGGAGCTTGCCCGCTTGCCGCGCACGCATGTCGTTGCGGTGTCACCCAACTACGTGACCGCGGCGCTCGGCACGTCCGACCCGCAACCCGATTACGTCAACGCGGTGGCGGCGCTGCGCACCCTGCTTTCCCCACGCGCGCTGCTCGCGCGGCTGCACGGCATCGAACGCCGCCACGGACGCCGCCGCGGGGCGCGCAACGCGGCGCGGACGCTCGACCTCGATTTGCTACTATACGAGCGCCGCCGCATCGTGGTCGCGCATCTTTGGGTGCCGCATCCGCGCATGCACGAGCGCGCCTTCGTGCTGCGCCCGCTCGCGGACGTGGCGCCCGCCGCCGTCATCCCCGGACGCGGTCTTGCCCGGCAGCGGTTGTGCGCCGCGCGCGGCCAGCGCGTCACCCGCACCCGCACGCATCACCTCGCCTGAATGGACCTTTCGCGCTGCCGCTACATTGTCGTCGAAGGCCCCATCGGCGCCGGAAAGACGAGCCTCGCGCGGCAGTTGGGCGAGCACCTCGACGCCGACCTGCTGCTCGAGCAGCCGGAGGACAACCCGTTCCTGCCGCGCTTCTACGACGACATGGCGCGCTTCGCGCTCCCCACGCAGCTCACGTTCCTGTTCCAGCGCGCGGACCAGTTGCGGCAACTGACCCAGCTCGACATGTTCCGGCGGCCTACGGTGTCCGACTTCCTGCTCGACAAGGATCCGCTGTTCGCGCGCTTGAACCTCACCGACGACGAGTTTGGGCTGTACGACAAGATGTACCGGCACTTGAAGCCGCAAACCGCGACACCCGATCTCGTGATCTACCTGCAGGCGCCGGTCGACACGCTGCTTGCGCGCGTGAAGCTGCGCGGCGTTCACTTCGAGCAGTCGATGCCCGACGAGTACTTGGCGCGCCTCGCCGACGCGTACGCGCGCTTCTTCTACCGGTACGACGAGGCGCCGCTGCTCATCATCAACAGCGAGCGGCTCAACTTCGTGGACGATCCCGCCCACTTCCGGATGCTGCTGTCGCGCGTGGAGGGCATGCGCGGGCGGCGGGAATTTTTCAACCTGGGGCAGGCATAAGTGCCCCCACGCTCGCAAGACTGCGTCGCTCGCTGCCCCCCGAGGGGGCGCAGTCAGTCCCTCGGGGCGGCCCTTCGGGACTGACGCTGATGGAGATCGCACGCGACCGGGCATCGCTCGAGAAAGCTCTGGCGGACGCGCAGCGCGTGGCGTTCGTGCCCACCATGGGCAACCTGCACGAGGGTCACATCAAGCTCACGCGCATCGCCCGCGAGCACGCCGACCGGGTGGTCGCGAGCATCTTCGTCAACCGCCTGCAGTTCGGCCCCAACGAGGACTTCGACCGCTATCCGCGCACGTTCGAGCCGGATCGCGCGGCGCTCGCCGCGGCGGGCGTCGATGTCCTGTTCGCGCCGCTCGAACAGGAGATGTACCCCACGCCGCAGGTGTACCGCGTCGCGCCGCCGCTGCTTGCCGAAGAGCTCGAAGGCGCGTTCCGGCCCGGCTTCTTCGCCGGCGTGTGCACCGTCGTGCTCAAGCTCTTCAACCTCGTGCAGCCGGACGTCGCCGTATTCGGCAAGAAGGACCGCCAGCAGCTCAAGATCGTGCGAGGCATGGTGCAGCAGTTCAATCTGCCGATCGAGATCGTGCCGGCGGAAACGGTGCGCGCGGCCGACGGGCTCGCGCTGTCCTCGCGCAACGGCTACCTCTCCCCGGCCGAGCGCGCGGAAGCGCCGAACCTCTACCGCATCCTGCGCGCCATCGCCGACGCGATCCTCGACGGGCGCCGCGACTACGCCAACCTCGAGGTCGCCGGCCGTGCCGAGCTCGCCGCGCGCGGCTGGAAGGTCGACTACGTCGCGGTGCGCCACGGCCTCGCGCTGCGCATCCCGCACCCGGAGGGCTTCGATCACCCGAACCTCCTCATCGTGCTGGGCGCAGCCACACTTGGCACGACGCGGCTCATCGACAATGTCGACGTGCTGACCGAAGAAGGAAAAGACTAGGGACGAGGGGCGAGGGGCGAGGGAGCAGCCGCGTTCATCGGCGCGATTGTTTGCGCAGCGCAACGCGATCCGAGCCGAGAAACTCGCGCAGCCGCTCGGCCTCCGCCTCGAGCTCGCGCCGGAAGATCGCGTCGGCGGGTGCCCTGCGCGCGTAGCCCGGGACCACGGTGAGCGTGCCGTCGAGGGCCGCCGCGTTGACCCAGCCGATGACGTCGGCGCGCCACAAAAGCGGCAGCGCGTAGTAGCCGAAGCGGCGCTTCGCCGCCGGCGTGTAGGCCTCGAAGCGATAGTCCCAGCCCCAGAAGCGCTCGAAGCGCGGGCGGTCCCAAACGACCGGATCGAAGGGTGCCAAGAAGCGCACGCGGGCCTCGCCGTCCGCGGCGTCCGCTTCGCCCGCCGGCCGCAGCCAGGTCGTCCCGTCGGCCTGCACGCGTTCGACAGCCGGATCGCGAGAGAGCTTGGCGAGCGTGCGTGCGCGCAGTGC
>JADLEZ010000474.1 GCA_020845855.1 Burkholderiales bacterium | reverse complement strand
CCCTCGCTCACTCCACGGCCTCCTTGTACTACCAGCGCAATGGGCCGCCCCGCGCGTCGGCCGTGCTCGATCGCTCGGGGACGCGCGCTTCGCGCCTTCCTCGCTTCGCTCGGCCCCTCGCTCACTCGGCCTTGATCCCGGCGTCGGCGATGATCTTGCCCCACTTCGCGGCCTCGCTCTGGACGAATGCCGTGAACTGCTGCGGCGAAGTGTGGCGCGACTCGACCCCTTGCGCGAGGAGCTGCTTCTGCACCTCGGGGCTTTGCATCACCTTCGCGATCTCGCTGTTCAGGCGCGCGATCACCGCGGGCGGCGTGCCATTGGGCACGAAGATGCCGAGCCAGCCGTTCGCCTCGAATCCCGGGAAGCCCGACTCCGCGACCGTGGGCACGTCGGGCAGGGCCGGGCTGCGTTGCGCCGACGTCACGGCGAGGCCGCGCACCTTGCCGCCCTTGATGTGCGGCATGCCCGACGCGATCGACAGCGCGGCCATCGGGATGTGTCCGCCGAGGAGGTCGGTGATCGCGGGGGCGGCACCCTTGTACGGGACTTGCAGGACCTTGAAGTTGCCGTCCTTTTGCAGGAGCTCAACGGCAAGATGCGTGAACGTGCCGTAGCCTGCCGTACCGTACGTGATCTTGCCCGGATCCGCCTTGGCCGCCGCGACGAATTCCTTCAGCGACTTGTACTTGCCGTCGATCGCGGCCATGAACAGGAAAGGCGAGCTCGCGACCTGGATCACCGGCGTCAACTCCTTCACCGGATTGATCTGCGCGGTCTTCTGGACCGCCGGCCCGATGACCATGTTGTCGACCTGGCCCATAACGATCTCGTAACCGTCGGGCGCCGCGCGCGCGACTTCCGTGAGGCCGATCATCCCTCCGGCGCCGGCCTTGTTTTCGACGACCACACTCCAGCCGGTGGACTTCGCGAGCTCCTGCGCGACGACGCGCGACACCGAGTCGGTGCCCCCACCCGCCGGGAACGGAACGATAAGCTTGATCGGCTTGGTCGGATAGGATTGCGCGTGGACCGGCGCCGCGAACGCGACGGTGGCGAGCAGCACGGCGAATAGGCGAATCATCGGACTTCCTCCTGTGGATTAAGGCAACTAACTAACGTGGTTCAGCCGACGGCGCGGCGCGCGCCGTCGGGCGAATACTTGCGAAGGCGCGGCCCCGCCTTCATCACCTGGCCCGGCAGCGCGCGGCCGATCACTTCCTCGGTGCGCTTCGCCACCGCGATCAGCTTCGCAAGATCGACGCCGGTGTCGTAGCCTGACTCCTCGAGCAGGTACACGAGGTCCTCGGTGCAGACGTTGCCGGTGGCGCCCGGCGCGAACGGGCAGCCGCCCAGGCCCGCAATCGAGGACTCGTACTCGCGGATGCCCAGGTCGAGACCGACCATGACGTTGGCGAGCCCCACGCCGCGCGTGTTGTGGAAGTGAAGCGCGATCGGAAGCTCGGGAAAGCGCCGGCGCGCGGCCTCGACCAGGCGCGCGACGGTCGGCGGCACCGCCATGCCCGTGGTGTCGCCGAAGGTGAGTCGCGTGAAGCCGCGCTGCGCGTAGGCCTCGACGATGCGCAGCACGGCGTCCACCGGCACCTCGCCTTCGAACGGACAGCCGAACGCGCAAGCGACGGCGCCGCGCAAGGCGGCCTTGCCGCGGACGACGGACACGACCTCATCGAGCCTGGCGATCGACTCCTCGATCGTCGCGTTCAGGTTGGCGCGGTTGTGCGTCTGACTCGCCGAGATGAAGCACACGATCTCGTCCACCCCCGCGCCCAGCGCGCGCTCGGCGCCGCGGCCGTTGGGGGCGAGCGCGTGGATGCACGCGCGATCGCGGTGCTTGAGCAACGACAGCGTCTCGTGGGCGTCGGCGAGCTGCGGCACCGCGCGCGGGGACACGAACGACGTGGCCTCGACGTGGCGGATGCCGGCGTCGATCAGGCCGTCGATCACTTCGGCCTTGACCGCCGCGGGAATGAGCTCGGGCTCCGACTGGAAGCCGTAGCGGGTGCCGACCTCGGTGACGGATACTTGGGGGCGCTCGGTGCGCGGTCTGGCGTAGTCCATTTGCACTCCTGACGGTTTTCGCCGCGCTGGGGGCGACCCCTCACCCCATCCCTCTCCCCGCGGCGACCTCCGGAACCGGCAATGCAACGCGGGACGCTAGCGTTGTCGGTCGCCCTCGGTCGCTCAGCGACGCGCCCTTCGGGCCTTTGTTCGCTTCGCTCGCAGCCTCGCTGACTCGCGGGGAGAGGGCCCGACAGGGCGGGTGAGGGGTACTCCATCGGGAAGTCTACCAACCTCACGCGACGCGCTTGCGGTGCAGTTCCGCGATGGCTTCGGACGCGTAGCCCAAGTCGCGCAGGATCGCATCGGTGTCCGCACCCAAATCGGGCGGGACGCGGTGGACGCGGCACGGGTCGTCCGTGAACTTGATCGGAAAACCCAGCACGTCGAGCGGCCCCCGCTCGGGGTGCTCGATCGTGACCTTCATTTCCTGGTGCCGTACCTGCGGATCGGCGAACACTTCCGCGAGTCCCATCACGCGGCCGCAGGGCACGCCGGCGGCATTCAACACCTCGAGCCAGTGCGCGATCGGCTGCTGCTTCGTCTTCTCGTTGACCAGGGCGTTGATTTCCTTTCGCCGCGCGAAGCGGCCGGCGTTGGTGCGGAAGTCGGGGTGGTCGCGCAGGTGGGAAAGGTCCAGCGCGTCGATCAGCTTGCCGTAGACCTGGTCGTTGGAGGGGGCGATGGCGACCTGCCCGTCGGAGGCCTCGAACAGCCCGTACGGGGCGACGAGGCCATGATCGTTGCCGGTGCGCAACGGCTGCTCGCCCGTTTCGAAGTAGTGCGAGGCGAGGAACGCCAGGTTCGCGATCATGCTGTCGACGAGGCTCGCCGACACTTCCTCCCCTTGTCCCGTACGCTCGCGGCGCACCAGCGCGGCGCAGATGCCCATCGCCGCGTAGGCCCCGGCGATGAGGTCCGAAAGCGGCGGCGCCGCGCGCAGCGGCGGCTCGCCTTGCGCGCCGTTCACGCTCATGAAGCCGCTCATCGCCTGCGCAATGAAGTCGAACGCAGGGCGGTCCTTGTACGGCCCGTCCTGGCCGAAGCCGGTGACGTGACCGACGACGACATCGGGCTTGATGCGCCGGATCTCGTCGCGGCCGAAGCCGATCCGGTCCATGATGCCTGGGCGGAAATTGTCGAGCACCACGTCCGCGGTCGCGATCAGCTTGCGCAGCACGTCCTTGCCCTCGTCGCTGCGCAGGTCGAGGGTGAGGGAGCGCTTGTTGCGGTTGAACGATGCGAAGTAAAGGCTGTAGCCGTTGCGCAGTATCCCCTGCTTGCGCACCGGATCGCCTTCGTCGACGTCCTCGATCTTGATGACCTCCGCGCCCATGTCCGCGAGGAACATGGAGCAGAACGGACCGGACAGGATGCGGGAGAGGTCGACGACCCGGATGCCGGTAAGCTGCATGCCAGCGATTATGCCGCCTTGGCCACCGGGGCCGCGCCGTACTGTGCAAGCAACGCGGCTTCGCGCGCCTTCGCGGCGTCGATGTTGTGCCGTTTCACGTGTCCGTAGCCGCGGATCGCCGCCGGCAGGGTTGCGATCTCCACCGCCAGCGCGAGCGTGTCGGGGCGAAGGCCTTGCAGGAGCGTGTCCACGGTGCGCTCGTAGTCAACGACGAGCCGGCGCTCGAGCTTGCGCTCCGCGGTGTGGCCGAACGGGTCCAGCAGCGTTCCGCGCAGGCCCTTGAGCCGCGCGAGAATCGCGAGCGGCAGGCGCATCCACGCGCCGTAGCTGCGCTTGACCGGCACCCCGGTAACCTTGTCGGGCTTCACCCACAGCGGGGGCGCGAAGTGATAGCGCAGCTTGTAATCGCCCTCGAAGGCCGCGGCGACCTCGCGCTCGAACTCGCCGTCGGTGTACAGGCGCGCGACCTCGTACTCGTCCT
>JADLEZ010000473.1 GCA_020845855.1 Burkholderiales bacterium | reverse complement strand
GCAGCAGCGCCCTGACCGTCGAAGGCTCCCCTCGCTGCGATGCCTCGAGCAGTCGCCGTCCCAGCTCAGATGGTCCATTGATCATGTCTTACTCTAGGTTGGCCATAGTCGACTGACAACCGCTGCGCGGCGACAATTAGATTTGCCGGGTAGCGACAATTAGATCTGCCGCTTCGGGTCGACCTGCCGGACTGTGCCAGCCTGTGATCGATGGTCACGGATGCGCAGGTTCGGCTCATGAGGCAGAAACGTATGGACGGCAAGACCCAAGCGGCGGCGGCAGCCGCCAGCAGTATGAGTGTGCGGACAGCGAGGGAGTGGGACACGGGGCCCGTGCCCTCGGCGACCAAGCAGCCGCGCGATTGGCGGACACGGCCCGATCCCTTTGCGGCGGTGTGGGGCACCGACGTCGAGCCCCTGCTGCGGAGCGACGCCAAGGGCATCCTCGAAGCAAAGCTGGTGCTCGAGTTGTTGCGTACGCGGTACCCCGAGCAGTTTCACGCGGGGCAAGCGCGGACGCTGCAGCGACGGTTTCGGGACTGGCGGGCCCTGCACGGCGTCGAGCCCGAGGTGTTCTTCGAGCAGGTCGCGCTGCCTGGGCGTGAGGCCGCGATCGATTTCACGCACGCGACCGATCTCGGGGTGACCATCGCCGGTGAGCCGTTTCCCCACCTCTTGTTCGAGTTCGTGCTCAGTTACAGCCACTGGACGTGGGTGATGATCGCCTACGGCGAGACCTTCGAGGCGCTGGCCGCGGGCGTGCAGGGCGCGCTGTGGGCGCTGGGGGGCGTGCCCGTGGTGCTGCGCAGCGACAATCTGTCGGCGGCGACCCACGAGCTCAAGACCAGCAGCGGGCGCGATCTGACGACGCGCTTCCGATCCGTGCTCGAGCACTATCGGATGCGCTCCAGTCGGATCACGCCGGGGCGCGCGCATGAGAATGGCGTTGCCGAGCAAGCGCATCGCCGGCTCAAGTCGCTGCTTGCCCAAGCGTTGCTCGTGCGCGGCCATGCAGGGTTCGCCGATGTCGCGGCGTACGAGGCCTTCGTCCACGACGTCGTCGCGTACTGGCGCAACGGGCCGGCTGAGACGCGGCTCGCCGACGAGCGCGCAGCGCTCGGGGCGCTCCCCGCGCGGGCCTTGCCCAGTTACACGACCTACTTCCCGGTCGTGCGACGGTGGAGCACGATCCGGGTGGCCCATCGTACCTACTCGGTGCCCGCGCAGTTGATGGGCCATACCGTCGAAGCCCGCGTACACCCCAATACGATCGAGGTGCGCTACCGCGACCAGGTCGTGCAGACCATGCCGCGGTTGCGCAAGGAGGACGCGCACCGCATCGACTACCGGCACGTCATCGGATGGCTCGTGCGGAAGCCGGGCGCCTTCGCCCGCTATCGGTATCGGGAAGACCTCTACCCGTGCGTCACGTTCCGGCGCGCGTACGACGCGCTCGCGCGGACGCATGGGGAGCGCGCCGATGTCGAGTACTTGCGGATCTTGCACCTGGCCGCGACCGCCGGCGAAGCGCGCGTCCGTGCGGTCCTCGAGCCAATCCTCGATCAGGTCGGCGGGTTCGACTACATCGCGGTGCAGGCACGCGTGGCGCCGCCGGACTGCGTGATTCCGGTGGTCAACATTCCGCGGCCGGATCTTGCCGCCTATGATGCGCTGCGGACCGGAGCGGCGGCATGACCCGCGCCGCCACGCCGCGCGCCGTGGGCGATCGGATCACGACGCTCCTCACGGGCTTCACCCTGACCACGGCCGCGCGGGAGTTAGTCGGGCGGTTCGTGCAGGCGGAGCAGCAGCCGGCCTTACCGCTGCTCCTCGAAGTCCTGGAGCTCGAGGCGCAAGAGCGGCACGAGCGCCGCATTACGCGCTTGCGCCGAGCGTCCAAGCTGCCCCCGGCGAAGACCTTCGCCACGCTCGACGAGGGGCGCTTGCCGCCGGCGCTGGTGCGGCGCCTGCACGAGCTTGCCGAGGGCGACTTCCTCGAGGAGGCGACCAACGTGCTGGCCTTCGGTCTGCCGGGCGTCGGCAAGAGTCATGCGATGTGCGCCGTGGGCCACGCGCTCATCGAGCGCGGCCACGCCGTGCTCTTCATGCCGACCTACAGCCTCGTGCAAGAGCTCTTGGCCGCCAAGCAGAAGCTCGACTTGCCGCGCGCCCTGCGCAAGCTCGATCAGTTCGCCGTGCTCATCCTCGATGACGTCGGCTACATCCAGCAGAGTCCTGAGGAGGCGGAGATCCTGTTCACGCTCCTCGCTGAGCGCTACGAGCGCCGCTCGGTCTTCATCACGAGCAATCTGATCTTCGAGCACTGGGACCGCATCTTCCGCGACCAAATGGCGACGGCCGCCGCGATCGATCGCCTGGTGCACTACTCGGTCCTGCTGGAGTTCGACGTCCCCAGCTTTCGCACCGAGGCCGCCAAGAGCCGGGGCAATACCCCGACCCGCCGCGCGCCGGCCGGCCGATGATCCGCGCGTCGTACGCCGTCGCGGCCGTGGACGCTGCCGGAGCCGTGGACGCACAGACCGCGTCCACCGCTCCTTGGAAAACCGCATGCGGTTTTCCACAAGCGACCACCGCCATCCCTCGTCTTGATCACTAACCGAAAGGACACGACACCCAGGGCGACACGGCCGCGACCAACCCACGACCTTGACTGAGCTGCGCTGCGGTCGCCAGCGCACTCGATTCGCCTACCCTTCGCCGGCAGAAATAGTTGTCGTTGACCGGCAGAAGTAGTTGACGCCGCGCAAATGGGGATGACGCCACCTGCGACCAGGCCGGGATGGCCGCCAGCGCGCCGACGAGCAGCGCCATCGCCGCCCGGCGCACGACAGGCCGGCGAATGCGGGTGGCCGCGTCGAGCAATCGCACGGCACCGAGGGCCGCAACGATGTCGAGCATCATCAGTGTCGGCAGCAGGTAGCGTGCGAACTTCGCCGCGGCCAGCGACGACGGCAGTAGGAAGAAGAGCAGGAATACCCGCAGGAACACGGGACCCCGCTCGCGGCGTCGCCGGACGAG
>JADLEZ010000472.1 GCA_020845855.1 Burkholderiales bacterium | reverse complement strand
TACGCGAACCGCGTGCGCATCAACATCCACTCCGCCCGCCCCGGCGTCATCATGGGCCACAAGGGCGAGGACATCGCGAAGGTCCGCGAGGAGCTCTCCAAGAAGACGGGCAAGGAGATCTACGTGGAGGTGACCGAGGTGCGCGATCCGGATGCGAACGCGCAGCTCGTGGCCGAGGGCATCGCCCAGCAGATCGAGAAGCGCGTGATGTTCCGCCGCGCGATGAAGCGCGCGGTCATGAGCACGATGCGCAGCGGCGCGCTCGGCATCAAGGTGCGCCTGTCGGGTCGCCTCAACGGCTCGGAGATCGCCCGCACCGAGTGGGTGCGCGAGGGCCGCATCCCGCTGCACACCTTCCGTGCCGACATCGACTACGGCCTGGCCGAGGCGCGCACCACCTACGGCGTCATCGGCGTCAAGGTGTGGATCTTCAAGGGCGAGGTGTTCGACCAGAGCGCCGAGCAGGTGGCGGAAGAGGCCGCGCCGGCCGCTGTCGCTGCGGCTGCCCCGCCAGCCGCGGCTCCGGCGGCCGTTGCCGCGGCGCCGGAAGCGGCCTCGTGAGCCGGAGCTGAACCATGCAGCAACCCAAGCGCACCAAGTACCGCAAGCAGTTCAAGGGCCGTAACTACGGCCTCGCGACCCGCGGCAGTTCCGTGGCCTTCGGCGACTTCGGACTGAAGGCGACCGAGCGCGCGCGCATGACGGCGCGCGAGATCGAGGCAGCGCGTCGCGCGATGGCGCGCTACGTCAAGCGCGGCGGCCAGATCTGGATCCGCGTATTTCCCGACGTGCCCGTGTCGAAGAAGCCGCTCGAGGTCCGCATGGGCAGCGGCAAGGGCAATGTCGAGTACTGGATCGCCAAGGTGCAGCCCGGCAAGGTGCTGTTCGAGATGGAGGGCGTCCCCGAGGCCGAGGCCCGCGAGGCGTTCCGGCTGGCCGGTGCCAAGCTCTCGGTGGCAACGACATTCGTGAAGCGGCAGGTGCGCTAAATGAAAGCCAGTGATCTGCGCAGCAAGTCGGCGGCCGAGCTGCAGGCCGAGATGATGAAGCTCCGGCGCGAGCAGTTCGCGTTGCGGCTGCAGCGGGCCACCGGCCAGGCGGTCAAGCCGGACCAGTTCGGCAAGGTGCGCAAGAACATTGCGCGGGTGAAGACGGTGCAGCGCGCCGCGCGCGCTGGCGGAGGCAAGTGATGAGGAGCGCGGAAGCCGCGGCGGCCCCGAAGGTGGCGCGCACGCTCACGGGTCGCGTCGTGAGCAACAAGATGGAGAAGACGATCGCGGTGTCGATCGAGCGCCTGGTCAAGCATCCGACCTACGGCAAGTACATCCGGCGCACCACCAAGCTGCTGGCCCACGACGAGCAGGGCGAGGCCCGCGCCGGCGATACGGTGAAGATCGCGCAGTGCCGTCCGCTGTCGCGCCGCAAGTCCTGGCGGCTGGTGGCGATCGTCGAACGCGCGCCGCAGGAGTGAGCCGATGATCCAGCTGCAGACCATGCTGAACGCCGCCGACAACAGCGGCGCCCGCACGCTGATGTGCATCAAGGTGCTCGGCGGCACGCGGCGCCGCTACGCCACCGTCGGCGACGTCATCAAGGTGAGCGTCAAGGACGCCATCCCGCGCGGCAAGGTCAAGAAGGGCGAGGTCTACGACGCCGTCGTGGTGCGCACGCGCCGTGGCGTGCGCCGCCCGGACGGCTCGCTGATCAGGTTCGACGGCAATGCCGCCGTGCTGCTGACCAACAAGCTCGAGCCCATCGGCACGCGCATCTTCGGGCCGGTGACGCGCGAGCTGCGTACCGTGCAGTTCATGAAGATCATCTCGCTGGCTCCGGAAGTGCTGTGATGGAAAAGATCAGGAAGGGCGACCAGGTGGTGGTGCTGTCCGGCCGCGACAAGGGCCGGCGCGGCGCGGTGCTGCAGGTGCAGCGCGGCCACGTGGTCGTCGAGAGCATCAACCGCGTCAAGCGTCACACCAAGGCGAACCCGCAGGCCAGCCAGCAGGGCGGCATCATCGAGAAGGAAATGCCGCTGCCGGCCGGCAAGGTCGCGATCTGGAACCCGGCGACCAAGCGCGCGGACCGCATCGGCTTCCGTACGCTCACCGATGGCAAGAAGGTGCGCGTGTTCAAGTCGAACGGCGAAGTCATCGACGTCTGAGAAACCACACATGGCAAGGCTGCAACAGTTCTACCGCGAGAAGGTCGTGCCTCAGCTCAGGAGCGAGCTCGGGCTGAAGAACGCCATGGAGGTACCGAAGATCGTCAAGGTCACGGTCAACATGGGCGTCGGCGAGGCCGTGGCCGATCGCAAGGTGATCGACGCGGCGGTAGGCGACCTGACCAAGATCACCGGCCAGAAGCCGGTGCTGTGCAAGGCAAAGAAGGCCATCGCCTCCTTCAAGGTGCGCGAGGGACTGCCAATCGGCTGCAAGGTCACGCTGCGTGGCGCCCGCATGTACGAGTTCCTCGACCGCCTGATCAACGTGGCGATGCCGCGCATCCGCGACTTCCGCGGCGTCTCGCCGCGCGCCTTCGACGGCCGCGGCAACTACACGCTCGGCGTCAAGGAGCAGATCATCTTCCCCGAGATCCAGTACGACCAGATCGACCAGCTGCGCGGCATGGACATCACGATCACGACCACCGCCCGGGACAACAAGGCCGGGCGGGCGCTGTTGCAGGCTTTCAACTTCCCGTTCCGCAAGTAGGCGAGGAAACGGCATGGCCAAGACCAACATGGTGGAGCGCGAGAAGCGCCGCGTGCGGACCGCGAAGCGGTACGCCGCCCGGCGCAGCGAGCTCAAGGAAACGATCCGCAGCCCGAAGTCGAGTCCCGAGCAGAAGGCGGCCGCGCCGGCGAAGCTGCAGGCGCTGCCTCGCGACGCGAGCCCGACGCGCCAGCGCAATCGCTGCCAGATCACCGGCCGCTCGCGCGGCGTGTACCGCACGTTCGGCCTGGCGCGCTGCAAGATTCGCGAGGTGGCGATGCGTGGTGAGATCCCTGGGCTCGGCAAGGCGAGCTGGTGAGGAGAGCTGAACGATGAGCATGACTGATCCGGTCGCCGACCTGCTGACCCGCATCCGCAACGGGCAGACCGCCCGCCAGGCGCG
>JADLEZ010000471.1 GCA_020845855.1 Burkholderiales bacterium | reverse complement strand
GGCTTGGGCAGCGGCGTCATGCTGAACTCGCCGTTCCCGCCCTTCTGCCGGTCGAACTGCATGAACACGAGGTTCCAGATCTCGATGTAGCGGTCGCCGTCGGCGTCGGGCGATCCCGGCGGGCCGCCGAACACCTCGGGCCCGTGGTCGTAGAAGATCTCCGAGCATGGCCCGCACGGTCCCGTGTCCGCCATCTGCCAGAAGTTGTCGCTCGCGTACTTCGCCCCCTTGTTGTCGCCGATGCGCACCACGCGCTCCGCCGGCACGCCGATGTCCTTGGTCCAGAGGTCGTACGCCTCGTCGTCGTCGATGTATACCGTCGCCCAGAGCTTGTCGGCGGGCAGGCCATATTCCTTGGTCAACAGCTCCCACGCGTAGCGGATCGCGTCGCGCTTGAAATAATCCCCGAAGCTGAAGTTGCCGAGCATCTCGAAGAACGTGTGGTGACGCGCGGTGTAGCCCACGTTCTCGAGGTCGTTGTGCTTGCCGCCTGCGCGCACGCTGCGCTGAGAGGTGGTCGCGCGGACGTAGGGCCGCTTGTCCTGTCCGAGGAACACGTCCTTGAACTGCACCATGCCCGAGTTGACGAACAGGAGGGTCGGGTCGTGGGCGGGCACGAGCGACGAGCTCGACACGTGCGTGTGCCCCTTCGACACGAAGTAGTCGATGAACCGGCGGCGGATGGCGGCGACTTGCATGAGGACCAAAAGCTGACGTGGAATCAAAAACTTGGATTGTAACGCGAAGCATCCTTCGCAGGCAGGCGTCAGTGGTCGAAATGGAACAGGACGATCGAGCGGGTCCCCTTGCGGGAGACGGATACCCGGTCGGCGAGGCGCCTCAGCATGAACCCCGCGAGCCGTCGCTCGCCTTCCTCCGAGGCCATGATCTCGTCGTTCGACGGACGCTGCTGCGGCAGCTCGAGCGGCGGCCCGTCGTACGACACCCGCACGTCGAGGTTGAATTCGTCGAACGACGCCTCCGCCTCCAGCGCGCCATTTGCCACGCCGCTGGAAGTAAGCGTCTCGATCGATTGCGCGAGGTTGAACTTGGCGCGCTCGATGACATCACGGCGCGCGCCCCACGCCGCGCCGTGGGCGTCGAGGAAGTCTTCCAGCGCCTTGGTGTTCACCTTGCCCGGCGAGACGGTCATCGTCGCGGTGCGGCGCAGGCCGATGCGGAAGATCAGGGTCAGGCCGAGGCCCACGAGCGTTCCGAGGACGATCGAGGTCCCCAGCGCAGTGCGCGCCGCGGGCGGCAGGGCGTCGAGCAGGCCCGGCATCACCTCCACCGCGAACCCGAACACGAGCGCGAGCCCGATGACGAGAGTCTTGCGCGCATCGAGCAGGCGGGAGGCCATGATCTCGAGCCCGTTGATGATGATGAACGTCGCGGAAAAGACGAGTGCCGCACCCGCGACGGGCCGTGGCATTGCGTGAAAGAGGATCCCGAGCTTCGGCACGAACGCGAGCACGAGGAGGATCGCCGCCACCGGATAGGCGACGCGACGGCTCGTGACCCCGGTCGCGGTCGCGAGCCCGACCGCGCCGGTCGAGGAGTTGAGTCCGTGCGCACCGAGCGCCCCGGCCACGAGGGAACCGAGTCCGTCGCCCGCGACGCCGCGGCTGATGGAGCGCATGTCGGCGCGCACCCAATCGGCGTCATTGGTCTTCTGGCAGGTCGTGACGTTGCCGATCACCTTGAGCGTGGCCGCGACCGCCGCGACAAGAAAGGGCAGCGCGAGGGTCGGGTCGAACGCAAAGCCCACGTGCGAGACCGTCGGCAGCGCGAACATGGGAACGGCCGCGATCGCGGCAAGCTGCGAGTCGCCGAGCCGGCCGAGCATCCACGCGACCACGCAGCCGACGACCATCCCGATCAGGACGCAGAACAAGCGCAGCGCCCGGCTGCCCCAGACGTTGAGCGCGGCCATGATCGCGAGCGTCAACAGCGCGAGACCGGCATCCGTCGAGGTGACCGGACCGGCCCGTTCGCCCGTGCCGAGCGCGGTCCGCAGGCCCACCACGCCGGTCGCGAGCCCGACCAGCAGCACGACGAGTCCGGCGATCTCGGCCGGGAACAGCGCGCGCAAGCGACCCAGCGCGCGCGCGAGCGCCATCTCGACCAAGCCCGCGGCGATCGTCATGGCGAACACGGCGTGCAATCCCGCGTGCTTCGCCGCGACCAGTGACGGCACGAAGTACACCACGCTGGGAATCGGCTGGCACAGGTAGCCGGAGCCGAACGGGCCGATGCGGATCGTCTGCAGCGCGGTACCGACGGCAAGCGCGATCAACGACATGCTGATCATCGCGACAGCGACCTCCGCCGAACCGCCGGCGGCCTGCGCGACGATCGCGGGATAGATGAGGTAGATCGACATCATCCCCACGTGCTGGAGCCCGCTCAACACGTTCACGGCGAGCGGCGGAGTGTCGTCGACCCCGTAGCTCAAGGACGCGGGCTTGCGCACGTCCGGTTGCCTACTTCGCGGCCGCGATGGCGTCGGCGCGGGATCCGACGATGGTGAACAGATCGAGGAAGCCCCCGAGATCGAAGAGCTGGCGCACGTTCGCCGACAGCCCGCACAGCACGAGACGGGTGCCGACATGCTCGGCGCGCTTGGCCGCGACGAGCAGCACCCGAAAGCCGGCGCTGCTCAAGTACTCGAGGTCGCCGAAGTCCACGACCAGCCGGTTCCTGGGCGTGGCCACGATCGCCTCGAGCCTCGTGCCGAACTCGGGCGCCGTGTTGCTGTCGAGGCGTCCCTTCACCGCCAGCGCGGTGACCCCACCCACATCTTCCTCATGCACCAGCATCGGTGTCATCCTCTCGTGCGAGCTTTTTGGTGAGCACGAGCCGGTTGCGCGCGCCGACCCGTGTGTAACGTACGTCGCTCATCAGGTTTCGTACGAAGTGCACGCCCAGCCCGCCGACGCGCCGGTCCAGGAGCGGCGCGCCAAGTTCGGGCGGTGGCACGGCGAGCGGGTCGAAAGGCCCGCAGTCATCAAGGACCTCGGCGGTGAGCCGGTCGCTGTCGACGGCAAGGGTGATATCGACGCGATGCGCGATCCCGTCGGCGAAGCCGTTCCCCAGGATGTTGCTCAAGACCTCGTCGAGCGCGACTTGCATGTCCGCTACCGCGTTGGCGTCGACGTTGTGCTCCCGAACCAGCGCATCGAGCAATCCGGGCACGCGCGCGACTTCCTCGCCGGGCCCGGTGATCGTCGCGGTCACGCGGGACGTCGCCATGTCAGTTGTTCCACCGGCCGATGGCCGTCCCGCGACGCATGCAACGGCCGCTGCCCCTCACCCCGTCCCTCTCCCCGCATGCGGGGAGAGGGGGAGTAAGCGAGGCGTGCGAGCGCAAGCGAGCAAGGCCCGAAGGACACCTGAGCGAGCGGGCCGAAGGCCAGGCGCGCAGCGCGCGTCCGCGAGCGATGGTGGCGGCCGACACGCCGCCGCGGCGCACCACGCCGGCACTGCCGAGGCCGCGCGTCGCCGAGCGACCGAGGTACGACCGACTACGCAAGCGATCCGCATGCCGCAACTGCGTGCGGAGGGAGTGCCCGACAGGGCGGGTGAGGGGTGCCACGCGTGGCCCCTGCGTCATCCTAGCAATCCCACTCCACGCGAACGGCGAGGGCGGCGATGTCGTCGGATTGCGGTTCGCCGCCCGCAAAGCCGCGGACCGCATCGACGACCGCGGTGACCACGCTGCGGGGACTGGCTACCGCTACCGATCGCAGCACGTCCTCCAGCCGCGTCGCGGCGAAGAGGTCGCCATTCGCGTCGAGGGCCTCGGTCACCCCGTCCGTGAACAGGAACAGCCCGTCGCCCGTCGCGAGCTGGCGCACGGCGGCGGCATAGCGCGACGCCGCCAGGATGCCGACGGGCCTGCCGCGAGGCGCCTCGAGCAGCGACACGCCGGCCGGGCCGATCGCATAGGGCAGCGGATGCCCGGCGTTGCAGTAATGCAATTCGCGGCTTGCAAGGTCGATCGTCGCGAGGAACACCGTCGCGAACATGCTGTGCGGGTTATCCTGGCAGAGCTCCTCGTTCACGCGCCGGAGGAGCTCGTGCGGTGCGGGGACGGTGCCGCCTTC
>JADLEZ010000470.1 GCA_020845855.1 Burkholderiales bacterium | reverse complement strand
TCGCGTGGCACATCGCGATGGATCTCCGCTACGTCGATACCTGGCGCAACGATCGCGACTACCGGCCGCTGTTAGATCCGGCGATCGCGCGGCACGACAATCGGCTCGACCAGCTCGACATCGAGCGCGTGATCTCGGTCGACTGGGGGCTGCACCAGCCGCTGGTGACGATGGCCGACCCCAAGCGCTATGCCAACTACCGCGAGTGGACGTGGCGGCTCATCGACGCCGCCGACCTCGAGCGCGAGGACCTGCGGCGCGAGATCGCGCAGAACCTCTCCGGCAAGCGCGTCGCGTTCGTGCTGCACGCACCGGGCTTCACCGTGTTCGAAGGCGCGCGCAAGCGCCTCGACGCGCTGCTCGCCCGCTACAAGCCCTGCGCGACGAGCGAGGAGCGCTTCGCCAACGCGGCGGGCAAGCCGCTGTTCACGATCGTGGTGGCGGATTACCGGAAGTGCGAAGGGCGGGGCTAGGGGCTGGGGGCTAGGGGCTAGGGATCGGCGGTGGCTTGTGGGAGTCACCGTCCGCATGGATATGAACTGCGCGGGCACGCAGCCATGCGGTGCATGAGCGACTCAATCCGGGAACAGGATCTCGTACAACGCCTTCGTCCTCACCGTCATGTTCTTCGGGTCGGGCCGCAGCACCTTGTTCTCCGGCGCCAGCAGCTTCGCATAGACCGCCTGGTAGACGCGCTTGACCACGCCCGAAGCAACCAGCTCGCGGTCGTAGCCGGAGGTAAAGCCGATGAGCTGGAAGCCGGCCTTCTCGAGCGCGCGCTGCATGTGCGTAGAAGGCTTCGCACAGGTAGCAGCTGCCGCCGCCCACGGCAATGTCCGGATGCCAGCGCCGGATGCCGGCGATCAGCGGCACCACGTCCGCCGTCGACAGCTTCTCGTAGTGGTAACCCTCCGGCAGCGGCGCCAGCGTCGAGATCTGCTCGATGGTCGGCCACTCCATGCAGGACTCTCCCGCCTCTTCGGAACGCGCGCAGTATGCCGGCCAAGCCCCGACGCATCAACCCGGGCAGCGCGTCTGGACCGTGGCGGCGGATTACCATCCAGCGCGCGCCCACGCGACACCTGCAGGCGAGGCACTGTGCGGACGTCGCGGAACGAATCTTTCTGGAGCGGCAACTCCTCAGAGTTTCAGTTTCGGCACGTTGAATTGCTCGACCAACTGCTTCTCACGCCGAATCTCGCTTTCCTGGAATCGGCGCAGTTCACCCGCCTTTCCCACGAATGCGCTGTAGTTGTTCTTATTGAGGTACGCAGCCGTCTCTGCGTCTCCCATGATCTGCAGGATGGTTTCTTCCAGGCGCGAGAGGACGGGGGCGGGCGTGTTCGCAGGCGCGAAAACGCCCCACCACGCCACCTGGAAGAAGTCCTTGTATCCGAGTTCCTGCAGCGTGGGAATGTCCGGGTCGGCCGGCATCCGCTTGTCGCTTGTCACCGCCAGCAAGCGCAGTCGCCCGCCCTTTACGAGGGGAGCGGCAGCGCTGTACTCCGCAATGACGAAGTCGGTTTGCCCGCCGGCAAGGTCGGTGAGTGCCGGGGCGGCACCCTTGTAGGATACGCCGTTGGCCTTTACGCCCATCAGAGACAGGAGCCACTCGGTCGCCATCTGGTAGGTCGCGCTTCCCATTCCGTAGTTCAGATGTCCGGGCTGCTTCTTCATGGCCTCCACGAGCGACGCGACCGACGTATACGGAGAGTTCGCCGCAACGTACAGCCCCATCGGTGAGTAAGCCACGCGCGCTACTGGCGCGAATTCCTTCACGGGGTCGTAGGGAAGCTTGTTGTACAAGGCGACGTTCGTCGTCACCGGACCGTTCGCAGCCCACAGCAGCGTGTATCCGTCGGCGGGCGCGCGCGCGACGAACTGCGCGGCGATCACGGCGTTTCCACCTGGCTTGTTCTCCACGATAAATGGCTGGCCCAGAGTGGATTCAAGCCGCCGGGCCATGTAGCGAGCTATCGTGTCCGTGCCGGAGCCGGGAGGATAGGGAACGACAAGCTTGACGATGCGCTCCGGATACTCGGCGTGCGCCGGCATCGCCGCGAAGGCAACGCACAGGCCAATGGCCATGGCAACACTGCGGGTCAGTACGTGCATGTCTTCAATCTCCAGTCGGTGGGTTGCAAGTGGCCTGTGCGCTTTACGCCTCAGGCGTCGATGAGCAGCGCGACGCGCCCAATCACGTCGCGCGACGAAATGGCGCCAAGCGCCTTCCGGAAGTCGTCCATGGGGTACGTCGCAAAGGTCCGGGGTTTGACAATTCCGCGAGCGGCCCAGTCAAGCAACACAGCGAGGGCGGCGCGCACCTTCTGCTGCATGGCGGCCGGCGGTGCGTGGCGGCCCCACCCCAAGTAGTAACCCCAATAGATGCCGATGACATCGATGTTCTTCACCAAGACGAGGTTGGCCGGTATCTGCGGGATCGTGCCTCCGGCAAAGCCCATCGGAATCACGCGGCCATCAGGCGCAATGCAGCGCAGCGACTCGTCGAACGTGGAGCCACCGACCGGGTCGAAGACGACGTCGGCGCCTCGTCCGCCGGTGGCATCGAGAACGGCCTCGCGGAAGCCGCCGTCCCTGTAGTTGATCAGCACGTCGGCGCCATGCTCGCGCGCCGCCTGGAGCTTCTCCGCCGATCCAGCGGTGGCAATGACGCGGGCGCCCAGATGCTTTCCGACTTCGATCGCAGCCAACCCGCTGCCACCCGCGGCGCCATGCACGAGCAGGTTTTCGCCACGACCCATGCGCGCGCGCCAAACGAGAGCGCCGTAAGCCGTGCCGTAGATAGTCGGGAACTGCACCGCGGCGACATCGTCGACTCCGTCAGGAATGGCGAAGACCGTGCGTTCCGGTACGACGACCTGCTCCGAAAAGCCACCAATCCTGACGCCGGCGACTACGCGATCGCCTGGCTTGAAGCCGGCGACGAGCGGCCCACACTCGAGCACCTGGCCCGCCACTTCGGTGCCCGGCGTGAACGGCGGATCCCAGCGGTTCTGGTGCTTGCCTTCGATCACGAGCAGATTGGCGAAGCTCACCCCCGCGGCAGCCACCTTGATCCGGACGCCATCGTCGGTCAGCCGTGGTTCGGGAATCTCGCAAACCTTGGCGTAATCGATACCGAGTTTGGTGCAGACGACGGCTTTCACTCGACCTTCCCGTGGCGACCAGCGCCCTTTGCAAACTCGAGAGCCCCGGCCTGCGCCTCGCATCGCTTCGCTTCCTGCGCCAGCACCTCTTCCCTCGCGAGCGCATCCGCGATCGTCCGTCCCTCCTGCTCGTAGGCGGAGAGCCGGTCGGAACGCATTGCGATCTGCGGAAACTGCGCGATCCGCGCTGCGAGCGCTTCGGCTTCCTGCCGAGACCTGCCGATGGGAACGACACAGGTGGCGAGGCCGATCTGCACGGCCTCCGCGGCGGAGACCGACTTGGCGGTCAAGAGCATTTCGAGCGCACGGCCTGTACCTACCAGCCGCGGAAGGCGCACCGTCGTGCCGTCGCTCATGGGAACTCCCCAGCGTCTCGACAGCACGGCAAAGGAAGCGGACTCTTCCGCTATGCGCAGATCGCACCAAAGAGCCAGGCCAAGACCGCCGGCGCAAGCGTGGCCAGCCACTGCGGCGATGACAGGCTTCTTTGCCGGCGCGCCGAGCGGCCCGTCCTTGCCGGCCCACGCGTCGTACTCCACTCCAGCGGCCAGTTCCTTCAGGTCGGCGCCGGAACAGAAGCTGCCGGATGCGCCGCAGAGCACGGCCACTCGCGCGTCGGAATCTTCTTCGAACGCGCGCAGGGCGGTGCCCAATTCAGCCATCGCCTCCCGGTCCAAGGCGTTGCGCACCTCGGGCCTGTTGATGACGATAGTCGTGACCGGACCGTTTCGCTCGACCAGGATCTTCTTTGTCATGCTACCTTCCTTGACTCGTCCCGAATGAGGCCCCGTACGGCATAGCGCGCAACCTCGGCCGCAATGGCTTCGCGGTCCGGGCGCGTCTCGCCCTTGCGCGGTTGATACCAGCGGGAAGTCCAGTTGAGCGCACCCAACAGGGGTTTCACCGCAATGCGAACGTCGATCTGCCGAAATTCGCCGCTCGCGGCACCGTCTTCGAGGACGGTGGAGTACAGGCGCTCGTTGGCGTCGCGCATCGTGATGATGCGCTTGAGCTCCGTGCGCTCTTCGCTGGTCGTACGCCCGCTAAGCTGCATTTCGAGTCCTTGCCCCGCGACGCGCAGGTAGTCCAGATGCTCCATCATCAGCAGCGTGTGGGCGAAAGCCATGTCGTACAGCCGCCGTGCCGCTGGTCCTTGCGCGGTCGCGGCGGGTTCGATCGCCGCGCGGGTAAGCTCCATCGCCCGCCGTTGCACCGCGAAGAAAAGCGCGGTCTTGCTGCGGAAGTGGTAGTAGATGATTCCCTTCGTCGCCCCGTAGCTGTCGCTGATGTCGTCGAGCGAAGCTGCAGCGAAGCCAAGCTTCATGAAGACCGCGGCCGCGGCGTCGAGGATGCCGTTGACTTTCGTCTCGCCTTCCGGTGTGCCGACCTGTCGTTTGCGTCCCATCGTTAGCCCCCGAACTCCCTACGAACCGCATCGGTATGCTCTCCCAGCGCAGGCACACGGCCCAGCGTCCGCGGCTCATTTCTGACTTGCGCAGGTGGAGCAACAACCTTCGCGGTACCGTGTGGCGTGTCCACGGGCAGTCTCCTCAACTGCGGATGCGCCGAAAGCTGCCGAACTCCGTTGACCGCAGCGTGCGCAAGCTTGGCAGCGTCCATCGTCGCGTCAAACTGCGCTTTGCTCATCGCGCGCAGCACGGGAGCAATTTCGGCGTCGAGGGCATCGCGGTTCATCACCCGCAGCTGGTTGGTGCTGAACTCGGGTCTTTCCATCAGGTCGGGACGCCGGATGACGTCGTTGGCGAAGCGCTTCCATTCGCCGTTGTTTTGCACGCCGACGAGGATCACGTCCCCGTTCGCGACCTCGTAGACACCATAGGGCGCGATCGTCGGATGCGAAAGCCCTACACGGGGCCATACCGTACCCGCGTAGTCATAGTGCAGCAGCGGGACGGTCATCCAGTCCGCCATGGCATCGAACAGCGAGACATGGATCGCACTCCCGTGGCCGGTGCGTTCGCGTTGAAGCAGCGCTTCGAGGATGGCGGCGTGCGCATACATGCCCGTGCCCACGTCGCAGGCGGAGATGCCGACGCGGCCCGGGGCCTCCGGCGTTCCCGTGATCGAGGCAAGGCCACTTTCCGCCTGGACGAGCAAGTCGTATGCGCGCATTCCCGCATAAGGACCTGTCTCACCGTAGCCGGTGATGTCGCAGGTAATCAACCTGGGGTACTTGGCGCGCATTTCCTCCCAGCCAAACCCCGCGCGCGTGGCGGCGCCGGGCCCGAGGTTCTGCAGGAGAACGTCGGCACCTGCGATCAACCTCTGCAGCAACGCTGCGTCTTCGGGCCTCGAATAGTCCAGGACCACGGATTCCTTGCCCCGGTTGAGCCAGACGAAATAGGTGCTGTCGCCCATGACCGCGGCGTCATACCCCCGGGCGAAATCCCCGTCCGGGCGCTCGATCTTGATGACCCGCGCCCCGGCATCGGCCAGTCTCGACGAGGCGTACGGAGCGGCGGCGGCCTGCTCGACTGCGACGACGGTGACTCCGGTAAGAGGGAGATTCATGGCGAGTCCGCTGTGATTTGTTATAATACTACTACGTAGTATTATTTTTGTAAAGCGAACCCCGAAGATGACCTGCGCTCTCCACAACCACCTCTCGCTCCGCACCCATGTCGATTCGGCCGACATCGATCGACAGTACCGCAAGGCACGAACTGCGGACTGCGCAATGCTGGCCATGGCCGTAGGGAGCTAGCCATGACGGCGCCCCTGCACGACATCCGAATCGTCGACCTGTCGAACTTCGTCTTCGGTCCGGTGGCCACCCAGCTTCTCGGCGACATGGGTGCGGAGGTGATCAAGGTGGAACCTCCGGGAGGCGACCCGACACGCGGAATCGGTAAATCGCGCAATGACGGGATGGGCAGTTTCTTCCTCAACCTGAACCGCAACAAGAAGAGCGTGGTCCTTGACTTGAAGGATTCGCGGGACGCCGAAGCGTTTCGGCGCCTGCTCGAGACCGCCGATGTTCTCGTCCATAACATGCGCTCCGATGCCGAGCGCAAGCTCGGAATCGACTACTCGAGCCTCGCCCCCAGCTATCCCCGGCTGATACACGCCGTAGCGCTTGGGTTCGCCAAGGGAGGACCGTATTCCGAGCGGCCTGCGTACGACGACGTCATCCAGGGGCTGAGCGGGTTGGCCGGCCTGCAGAGTCAGCTGGCCGGCGCACCCGCCTACATACCGATGCTGATGGCCGACAAGCTCTCTGGTGTCGCCCTGAGCAACGCCATATGCGCCGCGCTCGTCAGCCGCTGCCGGACGGGACGGGGCCAATCGGTGCAGGTGCCGATGTTCGAGACGGTTACCTCGTTCGTGCTCCTGGAACACCTGGCCGATGCGGCGCTGGCCCCGTCCCCTGACACACCTGCCGTGCCGCTGGGATACGCTCGCGCGCTCAGTCCAACGCATCGCCCCCTGTCCACGGCAGACGGACTGGTTTGCCTGGTCGCCAACACCGACGCTCAATGGCAGCGGCTGTTCGACCTCATCGGCAGGCCAGACTATGCGACCGACCCCCGGTTCGCGAATATCGGCTCACGCATGCGGCACCTGGAGGCGCTCTATGCCGTCGTAGAGGGCGCACTGCGCACCCGCACCACCGCAGAATGGCTCGGTGCATTCGAAAATGCAGACATCCCGGCGAGTCCTGTCAGCAGTCTGCAGGAGGTCCGCAGCGATCCACATCTCGTACACACCGGATTCTTCCAGACCGTGCCGCATGCGACCGAAGGGGCGCTGCTGACGACCAAGTCACCTTACGTGTTTTCCGCTTCGGAACCTGCAACGTGTGCGGGCCCGCCGCGCCTGGGAGAGCACACGGAGGAGATCCTGCAATCGCTTGGCTTGCCGCCGCGAGGCCGAAACGATGAGGAGCCAGTGCCAGGCGAGCGGTCCCCCGCCCCTACTTCCAGCCCCGCAGCGCCAGATACGCGACGATCGCCGCGATGATCGCGAGCGACACCCAGCGGATCCACGGCGCGCTCGCGGGCGCGCGGCCTGCCCCCACGGTGACGACCTCCCCGGTCTCCTCGACCGCCGCCGGCGGCGCGAGCCGCTCGGAGAAGCGCGCGAAGAAGTCGTCGGCGAGCTTGGCGGCGGCGGCGTCGATCAGCCGCGAGCCGATCTGCGCGATCTTGCCGCCCACCTGCGCCTTGACGTCGTAGTGGAGCAGCGTCGCGTTGCCGTCAGCCGGCGCGAGCTTGACCTGCGCCTCGCCGTTGGCGAAGCCGGCGACACCCCCCTGGCCCTCGAAACGCAGCGTGTATCCGCTCGGCGGCGTGCTGTCGGTGATCCGCATCGTGCCGTTGAAGCGCGCCGACACCGGGCCGACTTTGGCGGCCATCGTCGCCTTGTAGGTCGTGTCGTCGACGCGCTCGAGCGACTCGCAGCCGGGCAGGCTGTCCTTGAGGATCGCGGGATCGTTGAGCGCGGCCCACACCTTGTCCGGCGGCGCCGGGATCGTCCGGTCGTTGCTCATCTCCATGGGCGAATCCTACCAAACAGAGTTTCCACGTCCGCAAATTGCGTGTCCGCGGTCGCTTCGCGACGGGCTGCGCAATTTGCGGCCGGTACGTATTCCGCGGTCGGCTTGGGGCGGCCCTGCGCCGACCGCGTAAGAAGAGCGAGTAGCACGTCGATCATAGCGCGCTACCGCCTCGGCTCCTTGCGCTGTGACCGCCAAGTGCTGATACCGCGTGTCGCCTCGCGGCGTCGACTCGCAATTGCTCGCCGCCCTTCGGGCCTCGCTGCTCGCGCCGCCCCGTTCAGTAACGCGCGCGTGCGACCTGACAGTCTTCGCTGTATGCCGGCGTACAACGTACGTCGATTTCGAGATAGGTTCCAAGCTCAGACGAGAAAAGAAAGGTTCGTCATCGGCGTGTCGTTGTTGATGAAGTACACCCACTTCTCCTTCATCCGGTACTCCCCGTCCACGCGTACGAGCACGTGGCGCTGCTTCGCGAACCAGACCTGCTGGGTGTTGCGCCGAACCTCGCCCAGCACGAAGCGCGAGGTGACGGTGCCGCCCTGCTCGCGGTCGAAACCCGCGAGCCGGACGTTGGAGATCACCCGGCACAGGCGCGAGCGCGGCATCTGCGCATGCGCGTGCCGGCCCTTGAGCCGAAAGACGCGGTCGTCGAGCTTCTTCCAATCGTCGTAGATCACCGAGATCTTCCGCGCGGGGTCCACGTCCTCCTCGTTGCACGGCACCCAGTAGCGCGCGTCCTTGGTCCACAGCGCGAGCCACTCGTCGAAGCGGTGATCGTCGGCGAGCTCGGCCTCCCGGAAGATGAACTCCTCCGCCTCGCGCAGTGCGGCGAAGTCGACGGTCATCGCTCGCCTCCCTGCAGCATCAACTCCCGCCAGCGCCGCGCCTGCCCGCGCTGCGTCACCTCGTCGGTGATGAGGCCGACGATGGTGCCGTCCTCGTCCTGCACCTCCCGGTGCATGCCGCGCGACAGGTCGATCCACGGATCGACGTCGGCCTGCATCCCCATCTGTGCCCGCTCGAACACCTCGGCGTCGTCGGGCGAGCCCGCGCCGGCAGGGCCGTAGAACGACTCGTGCTGGCGCAGCCGCGCGGTGTTGAGCTCGTCGGACACGCCGGCCAGGCGCACCACGAACATGTTCACCTCGGTGCGGTCCGCCGCCAGCGGGTTCATGATCCGGATCTGGTTGTTGATCACCTGCAGGTTCGGGAAGATGCCCAAGTGCGGGTCGCCGGCGAGCGCCACCAGGAGCTTGCCCCGCTCCTCGCCGTGCTGCTCGAGCATCGTGCGCACGTACGCCTCGCCGCCGGGAATGCCTTTGACGAACCGCTCGTACGCGTCGTAGTGCTTCAGGCGCTGGCGGCGCATGTCGAGCATGCAGTGCCCGTGTCCCAAGTCGCGCGTGCGGCTGTCCGCCTTGTCCTGGAACGGGTCCTCGCGATGGGTGGCGCCCATCCCGCCGTCGGCGTCGCGCTTCCACGCGGCGATTACCGATGCGTGCACGTAGTTCGGATGGTAGCCGTCCATGCCGACCAGCTTCCAGTTGCCTCGGTACAGGGTCTTGCTGACCCCACCGTCGACCACGATCTCGCCCACCGGCGAGGCGTCCACCAGATAGTCGAGCACCTTGGCAGCCGGCCCGAGGAAAGCCGCCAGCGACTCGCCCGCCGGCGCGAGGCTTGCGAACACGAAGCCGCGGTAGCTCTCCATGCGCGGGGCCGGCGTAAGGCTCATCGCCTCCATGTCGAACTCGGGACCGTAGGCCTCGCGCCCGGTGACGGCCACAAGCCGACCCGTCGTGTCGTAGGTCCACCCGTGGTACATGCAGTGGAACGCCTTCACGTTTCCGGCCTCGCGCTCGCACACGACCGCGCCGCGGTGGCGGCAGCGGTTCATGAGCACGCGGACCCGCCCGTCGCCGCCGCGCACCATGATCACCTGCTGGCGGCCGATCAGGCGCACGCGGTAATCGCCGCGGCTTGGCACCTCGCTCGCGTGCCCGACGTACACCCACGTCCGGTAGAAGATGCGCCGCAGCTCGAGCTCGAAGATCGCGGCATCGGTGTAGATCGCCGAGTGCACCCTGCCCTCCTGCACCAGCGAGGCGAAGTCGTAGTCGTTGCCGGGGTCGAACACGGTGTCGTTCATGGGCTGCCCTTCCTTCGTTCGCGCAGCGATGATACGCCGGCGGTGGCGGCGCGATTGTCGGGTAAGATGGATCGCATGGGCGACGCGCTTCCCACCATCGC
>JADLEZ010000469.1 GCA_020845855.1 Burkholderiales bacterium | reverse complement strand
GCGCGCGAGGGCGAGGGCTGCGATGCGCGGCACCAGGAGCAGGGTGCCGACGAGCAGGAGCGCGATCGCGGCGTAGCCGGCGATGGGCAATCCCGCCACCGGCGGCAGCAAGGTCAGCACGCCGCCGGCGACCAGCAACGCAATACCGGGGAGCGATCCGCGCAAGCGCGCGAACGCTTCCTGCTCGTCACCCGCCTTGAGCGCCGCGGCGGGCTCTGCGCGCGCCGCCTCGCGGGCGGGCAGGAGGCTCGCAAGTGCGGCCACCGCGACGCCGATGGCCGCGAACGCGACCGCGGCGCCGGCGTCGATCACGAGTTGCGGCGCCACTCCGCGGAAATAGCCCGCGCCGAGGTCGACGCCGACCACGCGCAGCACCGCATGCGCGAGCGCGTAGCCGCCGGCGAGCCCGAGCAGCGATCCCACGAGCCCGAGCACGGCGCCCTCTGCCACGAGCAGGGCGGTGAGCTGCCCACGGGTGACGCCCAGCGTGCGCAGCAGCGCGAAGTGTGCGCGCCGGCGCACCACCGACAGCGCCTGCGTCGAGAACACGAGGAGGCCGCCGGTGAACAGAGCGACCAGCGCGAGCACGTTGAGGTTGACGCGGTACGCGCGCGACAGGCGCAGCGTGGTCTGCGCGTTGTCGGCGGGCGCTGCCACGCCCACACCCGGCGGCAGCAGCGCGCCTATGCGCGACACCGCCGCCTCGCGCGGGGCACCCGGACGCAGGCGCAAGTCGAGGCGCGACAGCGCGCCCACGCGCGCGAAGGCATCCTGCGCGGCCGCGATGTCCATGACCGCGTAGCGCTCGCCGGCTGGCGCCGGCGCGAGCCCTGCTACGGTAAGCGGCAGCGCGCGCAGTCCAGCTTGCACCGTGAGCGTGTCGCCGGCGGCGAGGCCGAGCGCGGTGGCGAGCGCGGGCGAAAGAAACACGTTGCCGGGCCGCAGGAGCGCCAGCGGCTCGGAGGCGTTGCCGATGAGCCCCGGCGTGACCGCCGCCGCGCGAAAGGGATCGACACCGTAGATGCGCACCGCCTCGTTGCGGCCCTCTATGCGCGCGTCGACTTCGACTACCGGGCTTGCGACCGCGACGTCGGGGTCGCGCGCGAGCGACGGATACAGGGCCTCCGCGAAGCCCGTGCGGGATCCTCTTACTTCGAGGTCGGCCTGACCCGCGAGGCTCTTCAGTGCGCCGGTGAACTCCGCCACCGCCGACGCGTTGACGAGCGCGACGGCGAAGCCGAGCGCCACGCCGAGCGCGATCGCAAGCACCGACAAGGCGAGCCGGCCGCGATGGGCTCCGAGCGCACCTCCGAGCACCGCGCGTGCGATCACGCGGACTCCGCAAGTCCGTCCGCAGTCAGCACCAGCACGCGGTCCGCGATGGCCGCCGCGGCCCGCGAGTGCGTGACCAGGATGCAGGTAGCGCCTTCGTCGCGCACGCAATCGCGCAGGAGCGCGATCACGCCGTGCGCGCTCGCGGTATCGAGATTGCCGGTGGGCTCGTCGGCCAGCACCAGCGCGGGCCGGTGCACCAGTGCGCGCGCGATCGCGGTGCGCTGCAACTCGCCGCCGGACAGTTCGCGCGGCATGCTGTCGCCGCGGTCGGCCAAGCCCACGGCGGCGAGCATCGCATTCACGCGCGCGGGCGCGACCTGGCCGTTGAGCGCGAGCGGGAGGCCCACGTTCTGCGCGACGGTCAGATACGGCAGCACATGGAAGGCCTGGAACACGAAGCCCACGTGCTTGCGGCGAAAGCGCGTGAGGTCGTCGTCGGACATCGTGCCAAGGTCCTGCCCGGCGATCGCGATGCGCCCGGCGTCCGGGCGGTCGAGGCCGGCGACCAAGTTCAGAAGCGACGACTTGCCCACCCCAGACTCGCCCAGGATCGCCACCATCGCACCCGCCGGCACGTCGAAGCTCACGCGCTCGAGCACGGTGCGCGGACGCGGGCCCGCGAACGTCCGGGTGACGCGGTCGAGAACGACGAGTGGCGCCGTGGTCAGCCTTCGCGCGCGACGTCGGCGACCGCCGCGACGTAGTCGGCTTCGAATTTCGCGGGCGAGTCGGACTCGATGCGCAGGTCCTTCACGAGGCCGTCGGAGAGGCCGTACACCCAGGCGTGCAGCGCGAGCTTCTGTCCGCGCCGCCACGCATCCTGCACGATGGTCGTGCGCGCCACGTGCTGCACCTGCTCGATGACGTTCAACTCGCACAGCCGGTCCACCACCGCTTCCTCGTCGGGCAGCGAGCGCAGGAACGAGGCGTGGCGGTCGGCTACGTCCTGCACGTGGCGCAGCCAGTTGTCGATGAGGCCGAGCGGCTTGCCTTGGCGCGCCGCGCGCACGCCGCCGCAGCCGTAGTGTCCGACCACGATCACGTGCTCGACTCGCAGCACGTCGACCGCATATTGCAGCACCGACAGGCAATTGAGATCGGTGTGGACGACGATGTTCGCGACGTTGCGGTGGACGAAGAGCTCGCCGGGCAGGAGGTCGACGATCTCGTTCGCGGGCACGCGGCTGTCGGAGCAGCCGATCCACAGGTATTTCGGCGTTTGCTGCTGCGTCAGGCGCGAGAAGAAGTCCGGCTTGGCGGCGTGAATCCCGCGCGACCATCGGCGATTGCGTTCGAGCAAGTGCGCGAGCGAGGGCATCGGCGTTTCGTCGGATTAGAGGAAAACGTCTAATGATACTGGCTGGCCGGCGGGCTCGCTCGACCCAGGAAAATCGCATGGCGACAACGACTTGCAGCGCAATCGCCGGCGTCGATGCCCCTGATTCGAAACGACGATTGGCATTCCCGTCATGCCCGCCTTATCTTGTCATCGTGCGTTGCAGCGGTTGTCGCAACGGGAAGAGACAGGAGCAAGGCCATGAGCACTACCGAAGCAGTGAAGCTGTACGAAGTCGGCCGGCGCGGGCGCCCGATCAAGGGGATTCGACCGGGCGATCTTGCCGACCCTTACGGCAAGACCCCGTGGCAGCACGTGGTGTCGTTCGCAAGGACGATCGCCGACATCGCGCGCGAAGCGCGCGAGCTCGAGACCCGCATGCTCGCCGGGGGCTATCGCCGCGGCGAGAGCTAACGCAGAAGCGCCAGGGCGAGCCCGGCCGCGCCGCAGGCGGCGATGACCGGGATCACGCCGAGCCTCGACCGCATCAGGGCTACGAGCGCGACGGCGAAGATCACGAGCGACGCGGCGTCCACACCGCCGGCGGCCGACGCCGCATCCCATCCGCGCGGCCAGAACACGTGCCACGCGAAAAACGCCGCGAGGTTGACGATCACGCCGACCACCGCCGCGGTGATCGCGGTCAGCGGCGCGGTGAAGCCGACGCGCCCGTGCGTGGTTTCGATGGCAGGGCCGCCTGCGAGGATGAACAGGAACGACGGCAGGAAGGTGAAGAAGGTCACCACCGTCGCGCCGGCCGCACCGGCGAGGAACAACGCGTCGGGCCCGAACAACGCCTTCGACCAGCCGCCGACGAAGCCCACGAACGCCACCACCATGATGAGCGGCCCCGGGGTCGTTTCGCCGAGCGCCAAGCCGTCGACCATCTGGGTGGCGGTGAGCCAGCCGTAGTTCTCCACCGCGCCCTGGTACACGTAGGGCAGCACGGCGTACGCGCCGCCGAACGTGAGCAGCGCCGCCTTGGTAAAAAACCAGCCCATCTGTGCGAGCGGGGACTGCCAGCCGAACGCGAGCGAGAGCGCGCCCAGCACGCCGATCCAGATCGCGACGAACACGGTGACCACGCGCGCGAGATGCGCGGCACGAAAGCGCGCGTGCGCGGGTGTGGGCGTGTCGTCGTCGATCAATGCGGGCGCGTGCACGGTGCTCGCCGTCGCGTGGCGGGCGCCGAGGCGGAATGCGGCCGGCACGATCCGGCTGCCCGCAAAGCCGGCGAGCCCGGCGCCCAGCACGATCAGCGGAAACGGCACCGACCACGCGAAGATCGCGACGAAAGCGAGTGTCGCGATGAGCCACAGCGCCGGGTGCTTCAGCGTGCGCGAGCCGATGCGCCACGCGGCATGGAGCACCAGCGCGACCACCGCCGGCTTTACCCCGTACAGCACGCCGGCGATGGCGGGCACGTCGCCGTACGCCATGTAGATCCACGACAGCGCCACGAGGATGAAGAGCGACGGCAGCACGAACAGCGCGCCCGCCACGATGCCGCCCCAGGTGCGGTGCATGAGCCAGCCGATGTAGGTGGCGAGCTGCTGCGCCTCCGGGCCCGGCAGCACCATGCAGTAGTTCAGCGCGTGCAGGAAGCGCGACTCGGAGATCCAGCGCTTCTCGTCGACCAGCTCGCGGTGCATGAGCGCGATCTGCCCCGCGGGCCCGCCGAAGCTCAAGAAGCCCAGGCGCAGCCAGTACGCGAACGCCTCGGCACGCGAGGGCGCGCGGGGGGCCTGCGCATCCGCCGCCACGCCTGCGCTGGCGGCGGCCTCGCCCACGGCGCTCATGCCTTTCGGCACCACAGGTACAACGCGTCGTACATCGTCATCCCGGCGCGCAGCATCGCGTGATCGTCGGGGAAGAGCTCCGACAAGCCCTGTGACATCGCCAGCAATCCCGCCGACTGCGGCGTCAGCGCGAGCGCGCCCGTGTCGGCACCGCGCACAATGGCCGCGAGGCGGTCGAGCGCGGGGTCTTCCAGCCGGTGAATGCGGATGAACGCGTCGAAGCTGCACCGCTCGCCTACATGGCCGTACGGTACGTCCGCGACGTCGTAAGGCGTGGCGCCGTTTTGCTGCGCGAACGTGCGCACCTCCGTCGCCGGCACGTAGTGGAACGTCGCCGCAGGATCGATGAAGCGGCTCACGAGCCACGGGCATGCGATGCGATCGATCTTCGGGCGTTCGCGGGTGACCCATTGCGTTGGTGGCGCGTACGGCACGGCACGTCCGCCGCCCGCCCGCCACGCTTCGATCCCGCCGGCTAAGAAGCGCGCGTGAAATCCGCGCTCGCGCAAGGCCGCCGCGGCGTCGCGGCCGACTTCGTGCCCTTTCACGCAGTAGACGACCACGGGGCGCGCGGGCTCGAGTTCCAGCG
>JADLEZ010000468.1 GCA_020845855.1 Burkholderiales bacterium | reverse complement strand
CGACGTCCTGCGCTCGCCGCACGTCAACAAGACGTCGCGCGACCAGTTCGAGATCCGCACGCACCTGCGGCTGATGGACATCATCGACCCGACCGACAAGACGGTCGACCAGCTGATGAAGCTCGATTTGCCTGCTGGGGTCGACGTGGAGATCAAGCTGCAGTGAGGCCTCGAAAGGCGAGGCTGCAATGAGGCCTCGAAAGGCGGGGCTAGGGATTGGGGGCTAGGGGCTAGGGAGCATCGCCTCGAATCCAAACATTGAACTGATGGCAAACGATTGAAGCAAACGGGACTGCGGATGATGGGATACGTGGTGAAGGAGGCATCGGCGCGATGCTCCCTAGCCCCTAGTCCCCAGCCCCTAGTCCCGAAGTTGAACTAGCTGGCCAATTGGAGTCAGCGCTCCGAGTCATCGGAGAAACTACAAACGGAGCTGTGACATGTCTTTAGGTCTTGTGGGTCGCAAAGTCGGCATGACCCGCGTCTTCACCGACGATGGCGCCGCCATCCCGGTGACGGTGCTGGACGTCGGCGGCAACCGGATAACCCAGGTCAAGACGCCGGACAACGACGGTTACGCCGCCATCCAGGTCACCTGGGGCAAGCGCCGTCCGTCGCGCGTCACCAAGGCGCAGGCGGGTCACCTCGCCAAGGCGGGCGTGGAAGCGGGGGTCGTGCTCAAGGAGTTCACGGTCGAAGCCGGCGACCTCGCGAGGTTCAAGGCCGGCGACACGGTGGGTGTGGACACGTTCACGGTCGGGCAGCTCGTGGACGTCACGGGCACCACCAAGGGCCGTGGATTCACCGGCGTGATCACGCGCCACAATTTCAGTTCCAACCGTGCGTCGCACGGCAACTCGCGCTCGCACAACACGCCGGGATCGATCTCGATGGCGCAGGATCCGGGCCGCGTGTTCCCGGGCAAGCGCATGGCGGGCCATTACGGCAGCGCGCAACGCACGACGCAGAAGCTTTCGATCGTGCGCGTCGACGCCGAGCGCGGCCTGCTGCTCGTCAAGGGCAACGTGCCGGGGGCGGACGGCGGTCACATCGTCGTGCTGCCGTCGTCCAAGACGCCGATCAAGAAGGGAGCGTAGTCATGGACCTCAAGCTCCTCGCCACGGATGGCAACAAGAGCGAAACCGTGCCGGCCTCCGACGCGCTCTTCGGCCGCGAGTACAACGAAGCGCTGATCCACCAGGTCGTGGTCGCCTATCAGGCGAACGCGCGGCAGGGCACGCGCGCGCAAAAGGGCCGCAGCGACATCAACAAGTCGCACAAGAAGCCCTGGGCGCAGAAGGGCACCGGCCGCGCCCGCGCGGGCCAGGCCAACAGCCCGTTGTGGCGCGGTGGCGGCAAGATCTTCCCGTCCTCGCCCGACGAGAACTTCTCGCACAAGGTGAACCGCAAGATGTACCGCGCGGGGCTCGCGTCGATACTGTCGCAGCTCGTGCGCGAGGAGCGTCTTTCGGTCATCGACCCGATCGCCCTCGATGGCCCCAAGACCAAGGCCTTCGCGCAGAAGATCAAGGCGTTCGGCCTGACCGGCACCGTGCTGGTGCTCACCGACAAGCTCGACAGCAACACGCTACTGTCGTCGCGCAACCTGACCGACGTGCTCGTGCTCGAGACGCGCGAGGTCGATCCGGTGAGCCTCGTGCGCTTCAACAACGTGCTGGTGACGCGCGGCGCGGTCGCTCAGCTCGAAGAGGCGCTCAAATGAGCGCGGCGGGCGAAGCCCAGGCCCGAAGGGCGCGTCGCCGCGCGATTGCAGGCGGCCGACACACCACCAGTCGTGCAACCGGGTTGATGCAAGGAGGCCGCTCATGAACACCAACGTCAAGAAATACAACGACGAGCGCCTGATGACGGTGCTGTTGGCGCCGGTCGTGTCGGAAAAGGGCACGTTCATCGCCGACAAGCACGAGCAGGTGATCTTTCGCGTGCAGCAGGACGCGACCAAGCCCGAGATCAAGGCCGCGGTCGAGCACATGTTCAAGGTGCAGGTGGAAAGCGTGCAGGTCAGCAACGTGAAGGGCAAGGAGAAGCGCTTCGGACGCTTCATCGGCCGCCGGCGCAACTGGAAAAAGGCGTATGTCAGCCTCAAGCCGGGCCAGGAAATCAACTTCGCGGCGGAAAGCTAACATGGCACTGATCAAAGTCAAGCCCACCTCCGCCGGCCGCCGCTCGCTGGTCAAGGTCGTCAACGCGACGCTGCACAAGGGCGCGCCGGTCGCGTCGCTGGTCGAACCGCAGAAGCGCGGCTCGGGACGCAACAACAACGGCCACATCACCGTTCGCCACAAGGGCGGCGGCCACAAGCATCATTACCGGGTCGTCGACTTCCGCCGCGACAAGGACGGAATCCCGGCGAAGGTGGAGCGCCTCGAGTACGACCCCAACCGCAGCGCGAACATCGCGCTCCTGCTGTACGCGGACGGCGAGCGACGCTACATCATCGCACCGCGCGGGGTCGCGCTCGGTACCGAGCTCCTGTCCGGCCTGGATGCCGGCATCAAGCCGGGCAACAGCCTGCCGCTGCGCAACATTCCGGTCGGCACGACGATCCACTGCATCGAGATGCAGCCGGGCAAGGGCGCGCAGATCGCGCGCTCCGCAGGCGCGTCGGTGCAACTCCTTGCGCGCGAGGGCATCTACGCACAGCTTCGCCTGCGCTCGGGCGAGATCCGCAAGGTGCACGTCGACTGCCGCGCCGTCATCGGCGAAGTCGGCAACGAGGAGCACAACCTGCGCTCGATCGGCAAGGCGGGCGCCAACCGCTGGCGCGGCAAGCGGCCGACGGTGCGCGGCATCGCGATGAACCCGGTCGACCACCCGATGGGCGGCCGCACCAACGGCGGCGGCGGGCGCCACCACCCGATGTCGCCGTGGGGCACGCCGGCCAAGGGCTACAAGACGCGCAAGAACAAGCGGACCGACACGATGATCGTGCGCCGCCGTCACGCGACGAAGGGATAAGCAATGGCACGCTCAATCAAGAAAGGTCCGTTCATCGACGGCCATCTGCTGGCGAAGGTGGAGAAGGCGCGCGCGGTCAACGACAAGAAGCCGATCAAGACGTGGTCGCGCCGCTCGACGATCACGCCCGACTTCGTGGGCCTGACCGTCGCCGTGCACAACGGCAAGGCGCACATCCCGGTCTACGTGTCGGAGAACATGGTCGGTCACAAGTTGGGCGAGTTCGCGCTGACGCGCACATTCAAGGGACATTCGTCCGACAAGAAGGTGGCGGCGCCGGCCGCGCCGCCGAAGCGGAGATGAGGAGTCGATGATGCAAACCACTGCCACGCTGCGCGGCGTTCGCCTGTCGGCCCAGAAGGGCCGGCTGGTTGCCGACCAGGTCCGCGGAATGCCCGTGGGCCGCGCGCTCGACCTTTTGACCTTCAGCCCCAAGAAAGGCGCGCGCATCATCCGCCAGGTGCTGCTGTCGGCGATCGCCAACGCCGAGCACAACGACGGCGCCGACGTCGACGAGCTCGAGGTCAAGACCATTTACATCGACAAGGCCGACGTGCTGAAGCGCCAGAGCCCGCGCGCCAAGGGGCGCGGCAACGTGATCAGCAAGCAGAGCTGCCACATCCACGTCGTCGTCGGCGACGGAAAGGACTAAGCAATGGGTCAGAAGATCAATCCCACCGGTTTTCGCCTTGCGGTCACGCGCAACTGGGGCTCCAGGTGGTTCGCGAACAACAAGAACTACGCGAGCACGCTCGCCGAGGACATCCGCGTGCGCGAGTACCTCGGCAAGAAGCTCTCGCACGCGTCGGTCGCCAAGATCACGATCGAGCGTCCCGCCAAGAATGCGCGCATCACGATCCACAGCGCGCGCCCCGGCGTGGTGATCGGCAAGAAGGGCGAGGACATCGAGACGCTGCGCGGCGACCTGCGCAAGATGATGGGCGGCGACGTGGGGCTCAACATCGAGGAGATCCGCAAGCCCGAGATCGACGCGCAGCTCATCGCCGACTCGATCGCCCAGCAGCTCGAGAAGCGCATCATGTTCCGCCGCGCGATGAAGCGCGCCATGCAGAACGCGATGCGCCTGGGCGCCCAGGGCATCAAGGTCATGTCTTCGGGGCGCTTGAACGGCGCGGAGATCGCGCGCCGCGAGTGGTACCGCGAAGGCCGCGTACCGCTGCATACGCTGCGCGCGGACATCGACTACGGGTTCGCCGAGGCGCGCACCACCTACGGCGTGATCGGCATCAAGGTGTGGGTGTTCAAGGGCGAGCGGATGGCGCACAACGCCGAGCCGGTGCAAGCGCCGGCGCCCGCACCGGAAGCGCCGAAGCGTCCGCCGCGCCGCACTCCGCCAGGAGCGAAGCATGCTGCAGCCAACTAGACGCAAGTACCGCAAGGAACAGAAGGGCCGCAACAAGGGCGTTGCGACCGTCGGCAACAAGGTGAGCTTCGGCGAGTACGGGCTCAAGGCCGTCGGCCGCGGCCGCCTGACCGCGCGCCAGATCGAGGCCGCGCGCCGCGCCATGACGCGCCACATCAAGCGCGGCGGCCGGATCTGGATCCGCATCTTCCCGGACAAGCCGATCTCGCGTAAGCCTGCCGAGGTGCGCATGGGCAACGGCAAGGGCAGTCCCGAGTACTACGTGATGGAGATCGTGCCGGGCAAGGTGCTCTACGAAATGGACGGCGTGGAGGAGGCGCTCGCCCGCGAGGCGTTCGCGCTCGCGGCGGCGAAGCTGCCGATCCGCACCACGTTCGTGCACCGCTTGATTGGGCAATGACCATGAAGACGAGTGAGGCGAAGAAGGCGCTCGCCGGGAAAACTCCGGCCGAGCTGCAAACCGAGCTCCTGGCGCTGCTGAAGGAGCAGTTCGGCCTGCGCATGCAGGCGGCGACCCAGCAGCTCACCAACAACGCAAAGTTGCGCGACGTCCGGCGAGGGATCGCCCGCGTGCGCACGCTGATGCATCAGAAAAGAGGCAACCAGGCATGACCGAGCAACAAGCGAAGCCCGAAGCCGCGGCGGCGCCTGCGCGCAAGCCGCTGGTCCAGACGTTCATCGGCCGCGTGGTCAGCGACAAGATGAGCAAGACGGTCACGGTGCTGGTCGAGCGGCGGGTGAAGCACCCGCTGTACGGCAAGATCGTGATGCAGTCGCGCAAGTTCCATGCGCACGACGAGAAGGACGAGGCCAAGCAGGGCGACCTGGTCGAGATCGCCGCTACCCGGAAGATCAGCAAGACCAAGGCGTTCCGGGTCTCGCAGGTGCTCGAGAAGGCCCAGGTCGTGTAAGGAGGCCGGCCGGCATGCGACGTGCTTGCCGGCCCGTCTTTTCCATGTCATAATTATCGATTCGCCGTCGCATGCCGCGAAAGAGCTTAGCAGCGGCAAGCCGCGGACCCTCCCCGGGCGGACTTTAGGAATCAGAAGGCCCTAAGCGGGATCCAAAACTGGCCGCCGGCAGTTCGCTTCGCGGAAAGCACCGCGGACGGCGGGTCAAGTTGGAGACAGGCAATGATCCAGATGCAGTCGGTGCTCGACGTCGCCGATAACACAGGCGCACGGTCGGTGATGTGTATCAAGGTGCTGGGCGGCAGCAAGCGCCGTTACGCGCACATCGGCGACGTGATCAAGGTGTCGGTGAAAGACGCCGCGCCGCGCGGCCGGGTGAAGAAGGGCGAGATCTACAACGCGGTCGTGGTGCGCACGAGAAAGGGCGTTCGCCGCGCCGACGGCGCGCTGATCCGCTTCGACACCAACGCGGCCGTGCTCCTGACGCCCAAGCTCGAGCCGATCGGCACCCGCATCTTCGGGCCCGTGACCCGCGAACTGCGAACCGAGCGGTTCATGAAGATCGTCTCGCTCGCGCCGGAAGTACTGTAAGGGAAGCGACCCATGAGCAAGATCAGGAAGGGCGACAACGTCATCGTCATCGCGGGCCGGGACAAGGGCAAGCGCGGCGACGTGTCGCGCATCGTCGGCGCCGATCACGTGATCGTCAACGGCGTCAACACGGTGAAGAAGCACACGCGCCCGAACCCGATGAAGAACCAGCCGGGGGGGATCGTCACCAAGGAAATGCCGATCGACGTGTCCAACGTCGCGATCTACAACCCGGTCACCCGGAAGGCCGACCGCATCGGCACCCGCCGGCTCGAGGACGGCCGCAAGGTCCGCTTCTACAAGAGCAACGGCGAGCAAATAGTTTAGTCCGATGCAAACGGCGTTCGTACTAGAGGACCACGAATAAACATGGCCCGCCTGAAAGAGCAGTACCAGAAGGAAATCGCGCCGGCGCTGATGAAGCAGTTCGGCTACAAGTCCCCGATGCAGGTGCCGCGGATCACCAAGATCACGCTCAACATGGGCGTGGGCGAGGCGACCGGCGACAAGAAGATCCTCGACAACGCGGTCGGCGACATGCAGAAGATCTCCGGGCAGAAGCCGGTGGTCACCAAGGCGCGCAAGGCCATTGCCGGCTTCAAGATTCGCGAGGGCTACCCGATCGGCTGCATGGTGACGCTGCGCCAGGAGCGCATGTACGAGTTCCTCGACCGCTTCGTGACCATCGCCCTGCCGCGCGTGCGCGACTTCCGCGGCATTTCGAGCCGCGCGTTCGACGGCAGCGGCAACTACAACATCGGCATCAAGGAACAGATCATCTTCCCGGAGATCGAGTACGACAAGATCGACGCGATGCGCGGGATGAATATCTCGATCACGACGACCGCGAAGACGGACGAGGAAGCGAAGGCGCTCCTCACCGCGTTCCGCTTTCCGTTCAAGAGCTAGGACGACATCATGGCCAAGCTGGCACTCATCAATCGCAACGAGAAGCGCAAGAAGCTCGTCAGCAGGTTCGCGAAGAAGCGCGCGGCGCTGGTGGCGATCATGGGCGACCCCAAGGCGTCGGACGAGACGCGGTACGAGGCGCGCCTCAAGCTGCAGGCGCTGCCGCGTAACGCCAATCCGACGCGCCTGCGCAACCGCTGCGCGTTGACCGGCCGTCCCCGCGGCGTGTACCGCAAGTTCGGCCTCGGCCGCAACAAGCTGCGCGAGTTCGCGATGCGCGGCGAGGTGCCGGGCATCGTCAAGGCAAGCTGGTGATGACCACCCCCACGCTCGCAGGCTTCGCCTCGCTCGCTGCGCCCCGAGGGGGCGCAGTTCGCGCTCGGGGTGGCCCTTCGCGCGAACGGAACTAGGGAACAGCGAATGAATATGACAGATCCCATCGCCGACATGCTGACGCGCATCCGTAACGCGCAGATGACGGAAAAGGCGACCGTGGCGATGCCGTCGTCCAAGGTCAAGATCGCGATCGCCAAGGTGCTGCAGGACGAAGGCTATATCGACGGCTTCAAGGTCGGCGGCGAGGAAGCCAAGCCGGTGCTCGAGATCGCGCTGCGCTACTACGCCGGCCATCCCGTGATCGAGAAGCTCGAGCGGGTGTCCAAGCCCGGGCTGCGCATCTACAAGGGCAAGGACGACATCCCGCGCGTCATGAACGGCCTCGGCATCGCCATCGTGTCGACGTCGCAGGGCGTGATGACCGACCGCAAGGCGCGCGCCCCGGGCGTGGGCGGCGAAGTGCTCTGCATCGTCGCATGATGACGGCCCCCACCGAATCTTAAGGAGAGGGAAGCAATGTCCCGCATCGGCAACAACCCCGTCAGGCTGCCGCCCAAGGTCGAGGTGACCCTGGCCGCGGGCGAGATCAAGGTCAAGGGTCCGCTCGGCGAGCTCGCGCGCAAGTACGGCGAGGAAGTCACCATCGAGAAGGACGGCGAGAGCCTCGTGTTCAAGGCTGCGAACGCGGAGTCGCGCGCCATGCAGGGCACCCTGCGCGCGCTGGTCGCCAACATGGTGAAGGGCGTTACCGAAGGCTACTCGAAGAAGCTCACCCTGGTGGGCGTGGGTTACCGCGGGCAAGTCGCCGGCAACAAGCTCAGTCTGGCGCTCGGCTTCTCGCATCCGGTCGTTCACACGCTGCCCAGCGGGGTGAAGGCCGAGATGCCGCAGCAGACGGAAATCGTGGTCAAGGGGATCGACAAGCAGGCCGTCGGCCAGGTCGCGGCGGAGATCCGCGCCTACCGTCCACCCGAGCCGTACAAGGGCAAGGGCGTGCGCTACGCCGACGAGCGCGTGGTGATCAAGGAGACGAAGAAAAAGTAACGCTGACCCCGGCGTCGGTTTTGCTGCCGAGAATCGTCGGGCTTTGCCCGCGATTCTCGGGTAGCTGAACCGGCGAAAAGTAGGGGTTTACTTTTCGACGAGGATTGTATGGAAACCAAGAAAGAAGCTCGCAGCCGCCGCGCCCGCAAGACCCGGGTGCGCATTGCCCTGCAGCGCGCGACGCGTCTCGTGGTCAACCGCAGCAACAGCCACATCTACGCGCAGATCATCTCGGCCGACGGCAGCCGCGTGCTCGCCAGCGCCTCGACCAACGAGGCGGACGTGCGCAAGGACACCAAGAACGGCGGCAACAAGGCCGCCGCCGAGGTGGTCGGCAAGCGCATCGCCGACAAAGCGAAGGCGCTCGGCATCGAGAGCGTCGCGTTCGACCGCTCCGGATTCCGGTTCCACGGCCGTGTGAAGGCGCTCGCGGAAGCCGCGCGCGCCGGCGGCCTCAAGTTCTAAGGCGAAGCTCATGGCCCAGCAACGGCAGGACAGAAGGCAACAGCAGCAGGACGATCGGGGCGACGGCCTCAAGGAGAAGATGATCGGGATCAACCGCGTCACCAAGGTGGTGAAGGGCGGGCGCATCCTGGGGTTCGCGGCGCTCACGGTGGTCGGCGACGGCGACGGCCGCGTCGGTATCGGCAAGGGCAAGGCGAAGGAAGTGCCGGTCGCCGTGCAGAAGGCGATGGAAGAGGCGCGCCGCAGGATGGTCAAGGTGAGCCTCAAGAAGGGCACGTTGCACCATGCCGTCGAGGGCCGTCACGGCGCGACCCGCGTGTTCATGCAACCCGCCGCGGACGGTACCGGCGTGATTGCCGGCGGTCCGATGCGCGCGGTGTGCGAAGTGGTCGGCGTGACCAACGTGCTCGCGAAGTGCCACGGCTCGACCAATCCGTACAACCTCGTGCGCGCCACGCTGGACGCGCTGCGCAACTGCAACGCGCCGGCGGAGATCGCGGCCAAGCGCGGCAAGACGGTCGAAGAGATCCTGGGGGCGTAGCCATGGCTGAGCGGAAGAAGATCAAGGTCACGCTCGCGAAGGGCATCGCGCGTTGCCGCGAGGATCACGTGGCAACCGTGCGCGGCCTGGGCCTGAAGTGGACGAACCACACGGTCGAGGTCGTCGACACGCCGTCGACCCGCGGCATGATCAACAAGGTGAGCTATCTCCTGCGCGTGGAAGGATAAGGACATGCGGCTCAACACGATCAAGCCCGCCGAGGGCAGCAAGAAGAACCGTCGCCGAGTCGGCCGTGGAATCGGCTCGGGGCTGGGCAAGACCGCCGGGCGCGGCCACAAGGGCCAGAAGTCGCGCTCGGGCGGCTTTCACAAGGTCGGCTTCGAGGGCGGCCAGATGCCGCTGCAGCGCCGGTTGCCGAAGCGTGGCTTCGTGTCGCGCAGCCGGGACGACACCGCGCAGGTGCGGCTGTCGGACCTGCAGAGGCTTCCGGTCGCCGAAGTCGACATCCTCGCGCTCAAGGCCGCCGGCCTGGTGCGCGCGGGCGCCAAGACGGTGAAGGTGATCAAGACGGGCAAGCTCGAGAAGGCGGTGAAGCTTTCCGGCGTGCTCGCGACCAAGGGCGCCAAGGCGGCCATCGAAGCCGCGGGCGGCACGGTAGCGTAGGGTCGGGGCGAAAGAGAAAGTCATTCTCGTGGCAACAGCGAATCCGGCGCTCAAGAGCGGCAACAAGTACGGCGATCTGAAGCGCCGCTTACTATTCCTCCTGGGCGCGCTCGTGGTCTTCCGGATCGGGACCCACATCCCGGTGCCGGGCATCAACGCGTCCGTGCTCGACGAGCTCTTCCGCGGGCAGCAGGGCGGCATCCTGGGCCTGTTCAACGTGTTCTCGGGCGGCGCGCTGTCGCGCTTCTCGATCTTCGCGCTGGGCATCATGCCGTACATCTCGGCGTCGATCATCATGCAGCTGTGCACGGTGGTCGTCCCCACGCTGGAGGCGCTGAAGAAGGAAGGCGAGGCGGGCCGGCGCAAGATCACGCAGTACACGCGCTACGCCACACTTGGCCTCGCGTTCTTCCAGGCGATCGCGATCTCGGCTGCGCTGGAGGCGCAATCGGGGCTGGTGACGAACCCGGGCTTCATGTTCCGAATTATCTCGGCGGTTACGCTCGTGACCGGCACGATGTTCCTCATGTGGCTCGGCGAGCAGATCACCGAGCGGGGCTTGGGCAATGGCATCTCGCTCATCATCTTCGCGGGCATCGCGGCGGGCCTGCCGGCCGCCATCGGGCAGACGCTCGAGCAGGCGCGCACCGGCGCGTACTCGATCCTGCTCGTGCTCGGCATCGCCGCGCTGGTGGTGGTGGTGACGGCGTTCGTGGTGTTCGTCGAGCGCGCGGTGCGCAAGATACTGGTCAATTACGCCAAGCGCCAGGTCGGCAACAAGGTCTACCAGGGCCAGAGCTCGTTCCTGCCGCTCAAGCTCAACATGGCCGGCGTCATCCCGCCGATCTTCGCCTCGTCGATCATCCTGTTCCCGGCGACGATCGCGCAGTGGTTCGGTACCGGCGAGAACACGATCTGGCTGCGCGATCTCGCGGCGACGCTGGCGCCGGGGCAGCCGATCCACGAGATTCTGTACGCGGCGGCGATCATCTTCTTCTGCTTCTTCTACACGGCGCTGCAGTACAACCCGAAGGAGACGGCGGATAACCTCAAGAAGAGCGGCGCGTTCATCCCGGGATACCGGCCGGGCGACCAGACCGCGAAGTACCTGGAGAAGATCACGCTGCGGCTGACGCTGCTGGGGTCGATCTACCTCGTGATCGTGTGCTTCATCCCGAACTTCCTGATCGCGTGGAAGAACGTGCCGTTCTACTTCGGCGGCACCTCGCTTTTGATCATCGTGGTAGTGACCATGGACTTCATGACGCAGGTGCAGGCCTACCTCATGTCGCAGCAGTACGAGAGCCTGCTCAAGAAGGCAAATTTCAAGGGGGGACTGCCGACGCGGTAGCGCTCGCCCCTTCCCCGTCTGCCGCGTGCAGGCGAGGGGAAGCGGAGCGAGCCGCTTCGCGACTGCTTTCGGAATGGCCAAGGAAGACACGATTCAGATGCAGGGGGAAGTGATCGAGATGCTTCCCAATGCGACGTTCCGGGTGAAGCTCGAAAACGGGCACGTGGTGCTGGGGCACATCTCGGGGAAGATGCGGATGCACTACATCAAGATCCTGCCGGGCGACAAGGTGACGGTGGAGGTCTCGCCGTACGACCTCTCGCGCGCGCGGATTACCTTTCGCGCGAAGTAGTGGGCGAGAGGTCGTAGGGATCAGGACTCAGAGGTCAGGGATCAGAGGCGCCGGCGTTTTCGGCGGCGCGATGAGGCGGTTAGGAGAAGGAAATGAAGGTACTGGCATCGATCAAGAAAATCTGCCGCAACTGCAAGATCATCCGCCGCAACGGTGTCGTGCGCGTGATCTGCACCGACCCGCGCCACAAGCAGCGCCAGGGTTGACATCCGGCACGGCAATCCTCATATCAGAAGGTCGAGCTCATGGCACGTATCGCAGGCGTCAACATTCCGAACCACCAGCATGCCGTCATCGCGCTGCAGGCGATCTACGGCATCGGGCCCACGCGCGCGAAGCAGATCCTCGCGGCGACCGGCATCCAGCCGTCGACCAAGATCAAGGACCTGTCCGACGGCGAGATGGACAAGATCCGCGAGCAGATCGGCAAGTTCGAGGTCGAGGGCGACTTGCGCCGCGCCGTGACCATGAGCATCAAGCGGCTGATGGACCTGGGCTGCTACCGCGGCTCGCGCCACCGCAAGGGGCTGCCGGTCCGCGGCCAGCGCACCCGCACCAACGCCCGCACCCGCAAGGGGCCGAAGAAGGGCCGCACCGTCGCGCTGTCCAAGGGCGCGCCGAGCAAGACGTAAACCGAGGAAGACGATGGCACAGCAACCGTCCCAGAAGGCCGCCGCGACCCGCGTGCGCAAGAAGGTCAAGAAGAACGTGACCGAGGGCATCGCGCACATCCACGCGTCCTTCAACAACACGATCATCACCATCACCGACCGCCAGGGCAACGCCCTGTCGTGGGCAACGTCGGGCGGCGCGGGCTTCAAGGGCTCGCGCAAATCCACGCCGTTCGCGGCGCAGGTGGCGGCGGAAGCCGCGGGCCGCGCGGCGCAGGAATGCGGGGTGAAGAACCTCGAGGTGCGCATCAAGGGGCCAGGCCCCGGCCGGGAATCGGCCGTGCGCGCGCTGAACGCGCTCGGGATGAAGATCTCGAGCATCACCGACGTGACGCCGGTGCCGCATAACGGCTGCCGGCCGCCCAAGCGCCGTCGTATTTAGTGATCGGCCGAAAGTGCAACCCTACTTTCGGCCGGGAAGTAACCTGCGAATCGCTGGCGAAGCCAGTCGATTCGCAGTAGCAAATTCAACACAAGGATAGCTAATGGCCCGCTACATCGGACCCAAGTGCAAGCTGGCGCGACGGGAAGGCACCGACCTTTTCCTGAAAAGCGCGCGTCGATCGCTCGACTCCAAGTGCAAGCTGGATGTGAAGCCCGGTCAACACGGGGTCAAGTCCGGCATGCGCCAATCCGACTTCGGCAACCAGCTTCGCGAGAAGCAGAAGCTGCGCCGCATGTACGGCCTGCTCGAGCGGCAGTTCCGCCGTTACTTCGCCGAGGCCGCGCGCCGCAAGGGCTCGACCGGCACCAACCTGCTGCAGCTTCTCGAGTCGCGCCTCGACAACGTCGTGTACCGCATGGGCTTCGGCAGCACGCGCGCGGAAGCGCGCCAGCTCGTGACGCATTGCGCGATCATGGTCAACGGCAAGTCGCAGAACGTGCCGTCGGCGACGCTGCGCGCCGGCGACGTGATCACGGTTGCGGAGAAGGCCAAGGGACAGCTGCGCATCCAGGACTCGCTGCAGCTCGCCGAGAAGGTCGGCTTCCCGTCGTGGGTCGAGGTCGACGCCAAGAAGACGACCGGAACCTACAAGGGCGCTCCCGAGCGCTCCGAATTCGGTCAGGACATCAACGAGTCCCTGGTGGTGGAGTTGTACTCGAAGTAAGCGGCGGCCGCGGTTTGCGCCCGACGTAAGAATTTTCGTGGGTTCTCGACAACCCTCATAAAGGTTTCCGCATGCAGAGCAATGTTCTGTTGAAGCCCCGCATCATCGACGTGCAGTCGACGTCGCCGTTCCACGCCAAGGTCGTGATGGAGCCGTTCGAGCGCGGCTACGGGCACACTCTCGGCAACGCGCTGCGCCGCGTGCTCCTGTCCTCGATGCCGGGCTATGCGCCGACCGAGGTCAAGATCACGGGCGTGCTGCACGAGTACTCGGCGCTCGACGGCGTGCAGGAGGACGTGGTGGACGTGCTCCTGAACTTGAAGGGCGTGGTGCTCAAGCTTCACAACCGCGACCACGTGATGCTGCGCCTCGCCAAGTCGGGTGAAGGCGTGGTCACCGCCGCGGACATCGAGCCCAACCACGACGTCGAGATCATCAATCCCGACCACGTGATCGCGCACCTGACCGCGGGCGGCAAGCTCGAGATGGAGATCCGCGTGGAGAAGGGCCGCGGCTACCAGCCGGCCACCGCGCGCGTGAAGCCGGACGGCGGCCGCAACATCGGCAGCATCCTGCTCGACGCGTCGTTCTCGCCGGTCCGCCGCGTGAGCTACGCGGTCGAGTCCGCGCGGGTGGAGCAGCGCACCGATCTGGACAAGCTCGTGCTCGACATCGAGACCAACGGCGTGGTCGAGCCGGAGCAGGCCGTGCGCTACGCGGCCTCCGTGCTGGTCGAGCAACTGTCGGTGTTCGCCGACTTGAAGGGCACGGACACGCCGGCCGCCGAACGCGCTTCGCCTCAGGTCGACCCGATCCTGCTGCGCCCGGTCGACGACCTCGAGCTCACGGTGCGCTCGGCCAACTGCCTCAAGGCCGAGAACATCTACTACATCGGCGATCTCATCCAGCGCACCGAGACCGAGCTTTTGAAGACTCCGAACCTCGGCCGCAAGTCGCTGAACGAGATCAAGGAAGTGCTCGCGTCGCGCGGGCTGTCGCTCGGGATGAAGCTCGAGAACTGGCCCCCCGCAGGACTCGATCGCCCGTAACTGGATCCTCCCTCTCCCGCTTGCGGGAGAGGGCTGGGGTGAGGGCGCGTTAAGACCAAGAAACGAGTGCGGTGAAAAGCCGCACCAGAGGACACGAAGATGAGACACCGTCACGGACTGCGGAAACTGAACCGCACCAGCAGCCATCGCCTCGCGATGCTGCGCAACATGACCAACTCGCTGTTCACGCACGAGGCGATTCGCACCACGCTGCCGAAGGCGAAGGAGCTGCGCCGCGTCGCGGAGCCGCTCATCACTCTCGCCAAGGTCGCCACCGTCGCCAACCGCCGCGTCGCCTTCGACCGGCTGCGCGACCGCGATGTGGTGACCAAGCTCTTCAACGAGCTCGGCCCGCGCTACCAGGCGCGTCCGGGCGGTTACCTGCGCATCTTGAAGTTCGGCTTCCGCCAGGGCGACGCCGCGCCGATGGCGCTGGTCGAGCTGGTCGACCGGCCGGCCGCCGAGCCGGTCGAGGCGGGCGACCAGGCGAAGTAGCCGTTCGTCGCTCGGGGGAAAGGCCGGCCGCGACGTCCGGCCTTTTTCTCTTGTAGCATCCGCGGATGGCGGACACCATCCTCGTCACCGGTGGCGCGGGCTACGTGGGCTCGCACGTGGTCGTCGAGCTGGCGAAGGCGGGCTATGCGCCGGTCGTCCTCGACAACTTCGCCAACAGCACGCCGGCCGTCCTGCCGCGGCTGCAGGCGCTCGCCGGCCGCCCCATACCTTCGGTGACCGCCGACGTGCGCGACGCCGCCGCGCTGCGCGCGGTGTTCCACGACCATCCCATTGCCGCCGTCGTCCATTGCGCGGGGTTGAAGGCGGTCGGCGAGTCGCAGGAGCGCCCGCTCGCGTACTACGACGTCAACGTGGGCGGCGCGATCGCGCTGGCGGAGGTGATGGGCGAGGCGGGGGTGGCCACCCTCGTGTTCAGCTCGTCGGCCACCGTCTACGGGCAACCCGACCACCTGCCGGTGCCCGAGGACGCGCCGCTGCGCCCGCACAGCGTGTACGGGCGCACCAAGCGCGTCGTGGAGGATTTCCTGCGCGACCTCGCCAAGGCGAACGACAACTGGCGCATCGCGATCCTGCGCTACTTCAACCCGGCGGGCGCACATTCGTCGGGGATGCTGGGCGAGGCGTCACGCGGCAAGCCCGCCAACCTCGTGCCGCTCCTGTGCAAGATCGCCGCCGGGGAGCTTGCCGAACTCGCGATCTACGGCGGCGACTGGCCGACCGCCGACGGCACCGGCGTGCGCGACTACCTGCACGTGCAGGACCTCGCGGAAGGGCACGTCGCGGCCATGCGCTATCTTGCCAAAGCGCACGGCGCACACACGCTGAACCTCGGCGCGGGACGCGGGCACTCGGTGATGGAAGTGGTCGCCGCGTTCGAGAAAGCGTGCGGCCGCACGATCGCGAAGGCCGTCGCGCCGCGGCGGCCCGGTGACGTAGCCGCGTACTACGCGGATCCGGCGCGGGCGGCGAAGCTGCTCGAGTGGCGCGCGTCGCGGGACTTGCAAGTCATTTGCGCGGATGCATGGCGGTGGCAGCGCAATGGGGGCCGCTACTAAACACAGCGTCTTAAATAATGCAGCATAACCGGCGAAGTATGGCGTTTGGTTGCCGCCAGCGATCGAAGCATGCGTTGACCGCTTGGAGGACCTCGGCGAGCGTAGCGAAGTAGCGGTTGTGGG
>JADLEZ010000467.1 GCA_020845855.1 Burkholderiales bacterium | reverse complement strand
CCGGGTTCTCGCCCACCAGCACGACCGCAAGCCCGGGCGGCGGATGGCCCGCGGCAACGAACGCCGCAACGTCCGCGCGCACTTCGTCGGTGACGCGGGCGGCAACCGCTTTGCCGTCGAGAATCATTGAGCGGCATTCTACTAGAATCGACCAATGATCACGGGTGCCGTCCTTCACCGTATCGAAGCGCGCCTCGCCCGGGCACTGGCGCCGCCGACGGACGAGCTCACGCCGCTCGTCGTCGGCAGCACGGTGGCGGGCCGGTTGACCGCCGGGCGCGCGACACGGCTCGCGGCGTTCGCGGACGTCTTTCGCCGCGACGGCGCCGCGCTCACCTTCGCGCCGTACCTGTCCGATGCCGCGCAACGGAGCGAGGCGATTGCCCGCGTCACCAGGCAGCTCGCCGCGGAAGGCGCGCTCACCGCCTGGCGCGACGAGCGCTACGCCGTCGCGCCTGCCTTCGGCGCGTCCCCCTGGTTCGTGATCGAGCGCGCGGCCGCGCGCTACTTCGGCGTGCATACCTACGGCGCGCACGTCAACGGGCTCGTACGGATGGAGAGTGAAGTCCTCATGTGGCTCGCGCGCCGCAGCGCCACCAAGGCCATCGACCCGGGCATGCTCGACAACCTGGTCGGCGGCGGTGTCGCGGCGGATGCGCAAGTCCACGCGACCGTCGTCAAGGAAGCATGGGAGGAAGCGGGCATCGCCGCGCCGCTCGCATCGACCGCGAAGCTCATGGGCACGGTCGAGGTCTTTCGCGAGCAGCCCGACGGCATCCAGCACGAGACGATCCACGTGCACGACCTTTGGCTGCCGCCCGCATTCGTGCCCGTGAGCCAGGACCGCGAAGTCGCCGAGTTCCGCCGCGTGTCGCTTCGTGAGGCCGCGGAGATCGTCGCGCTGGGCGCCGGGCCCGACATGGTCACCGCCGAAGCTAGCCTGGTGGCGTTCGATTGCCTGACGCGCCTGTACCGCAAACCCTCTACAATGCCGCCCACGTAGTTCAGGGGACCCGCGTGGACGTACCTTCCTCCGCCCGCATCGTCATCGTCGGCGGCGGCGCGATCGGCTGCAGCATCGCCTACCACCTCGCCCGCCGCGGCGAGCGCGACGTCGTACTGCTCGAACGCCTGCAGCTCACGCACGGCGCGACCTGGCACGCTGCCGGCCTCGTCGGGCAGCTACGCAGCAGCAGCAATCTCACGCGCCTGATGCGGTATTCGGCCGAGCTGTACGCGCGCCTGGAAGCGGAAACGGGACAGGCGACCGGCTGGCACGGGGTGGGGAGCCTGCGCCTCGCCTCCTCGCCGGCACGCTGGCGCGAGCTTCAACGCTCGGCGACCATGGCCAAGGGCTTCGGCTTTCAGGTCGACCTCGTCACCCCCAGCGAGGCGCGAGAGCGGTTCCCGCTGATCGATCCCAAGGGTGTCGTAGGTGCGGCATGGATCACGGGCGACGGCTACGTGGACCCGGCGAGCCTGACCGCCGCGTACGCCGCCGGCGCGCGCGCGGGTGGAGTGCGCATCGTGCAGAACGTGACGGTCACCGGCCTCGAAAAGGCGGGACGGCGCGTGACCCGGGTGCTGACCGCGCACGGCGCGATCGCCGCCGAGTGCGTGATCAACGCCGCCGGCATGTGGGCACGCGATATCGCGGCGATGGTCGATACGCGGGTCGCCGCCTGCGCGGTGGAGCACCAGTACTACGTCACCGAGAAGACGCCGAAGATTCCGGCCGGCTTGCCCACGCTGCGCGACCCCGACCACAACTTCTACGTGAAGCCGGAGCCCGGCGCGCTCGCGGTCGGCGGCTGGGAATCGAACACGCGGCCCTGGGGTGCGGCCGGCATCCGCGACGACTTCGGCCCCGAGCTCTTGCCGCCGGACTTCGAGCGGTTTTCGCCGCTCGCCGAGGCCGCCGCGATGCGCATCCCGGTGCTGAACGAGGTCGGCATCCGTGAGCTCATCAACGGCCCGATCCCGATCACCGCCGACGGCGAGCCGATCATCGGACTCTCCCCCGAGCTCGACAACTTCTACCTGTGCTGCGGCTTCACCTCCGGCATCGCGGCCTCCGGTGGCGCGGGCTCCGTGATGGCGAACTGGATCGTCGACGGCGATCCCGGCATGGACCTGTGGCCGTTCGACGTGCGCCGCTTCGGCGCGCCGCACGCGGTGAAGCGCTTCCTGTACGAGCGCGCGGTGGAAAGCTACGGCCGCTACTACCACATCGCGTGGCCCAACGCGGAAGCGGAGGTCGGCCGCAACGCGCGCCGCAGCCCCTTGCACGCGCGCCTCGAAGCCGCCAACGCGGTGTACGGCAACAAGTTCGGATGGGAACGGCCCAACTGGTTCGCGCCGCGCGGCACGGAGCCGGTCGACCCACCGTCGTTCGACCGCGGCGCCGCGTTCGAGGCTATCGGCCACGAGCATCGCGCCGTGCGCGAGCGCGTGGGGCTGGTCGACATGAGCTCGTTTTCGAAGCTCGGGGTCGCGGGATCCGGCGCGCTTGCGTTGCTGCAGCGGCTCGCGGTCAACGATCTCGACCGCCCCGTCGGCAGCATCGTCTACACGCAACTGTGCAACGTCCGCGGCGGCATCGAGGCCGACGTCACCATCACCCGCCTCGCCCCCGACCGCTTCTACTTCGTGACCGGCAGCGCGCTCGGCGTGCGCGACCGCTCGACCATCGAGCGGGTGGCCGGCGGTGGCGTCACGCTCACCGACCAGACGTCGGCCAAGGCGGTGCTGACGCTGTGCGGTCCGCGCTCGCGCGACGTCCTCGCCACGCTCACGGACGCCTCGCTCGCCAACGCCGACTTCCCGTACATGAGCGCGCGCATGCTCGACCTCGGTCACGCACCGGTGCTCGTCCTGCGCGTGAGCTACGTCGGCGAATTGGGCTACGAGCTGCACGTGCCGACCGAGTATGCCCTCGACCTGTACGAGGCGCTCTGGCGCGCGGGCGAAGCGCACGGCATCGCCAACGTGGGCTACCGCGCGATCAACAGCCTGCGCCTGGAAAAGCAGTACCTCGTGTGGGGGACCGACATCACGCCCGACTACAACCCCTACGAGGCCGGCCTCGGCTTTTGCGTGGCGTTGAACAAGGGCGAATTCGACGCCCGCGCCGCGCTCGCCGAAGTCAAGGCCAGGGGACCGCGCCAGCGGCTCGCCTGGTTCACGGCTCCGCCAGAGGCGAACATGTGGGGCGGCGAGATCGTGCTCGCCGGCGACCGCGTGCTCGCGAGCGTCAAGAGCGCGGGCTATGGCTACACGGTCGGGCGCGCGATCCTGTGCGCCTACCTACCCGCCGACGAGCCGGTCCCCAGCGACTACGCGGTCGAAGTGATGGGCGTGCGCTATCCCGCGCTCCGCCATGCGCGCCCGCTCTACGACCCCGAACGCAAGGCGATTTTCGCCGCATGAACGCGAAGGAAACGAGCATGGCCGCCATTCCCGCCGACCTCGAAGCTCTCCTCGCCACCCGCCGTGACGGCCATGGCATGCCGCGCGCGGTCTATCACACGCCGGCGCTGTACGACGCGGAGATCGAGCGCGTCTGGCACGCGGGCTGGCTGTTCGCGGGCTTCACGTTCGAGGTTCCGAACCCCGGCGACTACCTCACGCTCTCCGTCGGCGGGACATCGGTGCTGGTCATGCGCGACGACGCGGGAAGCATCCGCGCCTTCCACAACGTGTGCCGCCATCGCGGCACGCTCCTGTGCCGCGCCGATGCCGGCCACGTGCGCGCGATCGTGTGCCCGTACCACAGTTGGACCTATTCGCGGCAGGGCGACCTCGTCAACTGCCACGGCATGCACGAGGGTGTCGACAAGTCGAAGCTGGGACTCAAGCCGCTCGCCTGCGAAACGGTCGCGGGCCTCGTCTACGTGTCGCTGGCGGCGCAGCCGCCCGCGTTCGCCCCGCTACGCGACGAATTCGCGCCGGCCGCCCTGCCGCAAGGCTTCGAGCGGGCAAAGCTCGCGAAGGCGATCGAGTACGAAGTCGAGGCCAACTGGAAGCTCGTGTGGGAGAACAACCGCGAGTGCTTCCACTGCCCGCGCTGTCACCCGCAGTACATCAAGGCCAACTTCGACATCTACGACGAAGGCACGGCGCCGGATGCGGTGAAGGCGCGCATGGCCGCGGCCTTCGCGCGCGCGCAAGCCAAGTGGATCGCGCAAGGCATCGCCGTAACGCACGCGCACGGCGGCCTCGCCACGTTTCCCGATCCGGAGCGCGACCTGTGGTTCGCGGCCGACCGCACGGTGCTGGTCGAGGGCTGGGACACCGAGTCGATGGACGGCCAGCGCGTGGCCCCACTCATGGGCAGCTACCAGGACAGCGACGTGGGCGTCTTGCGCATGCGCTCGCTGCCCAACTTCTGGGTGCACGCGAGCTGCGACCACGCGGTCGCGGCGCGCCTGCTGCCCGTCGACCAGCGCACCACGCGCGTGCGCGCCTACTGGCTGGTCGATGCCAAGGCGCGCGAGGACGAGGACTACGCGCTCGACAAGCTGCTGCCGTTCTGGAACCTCACCAACGAGCAGGACTGGGACATCTGCAAGTGGCAGCAGAAGGGAGTCGACTCGGTGGGCTACGAGCCGGGGCCGCTGTCGCGCGTCAAGGAGTACAACGTCGATGCGTTCGTGCGCTGGTACCTGAAGGCGATGCGGGCGGCGGGCAACTGAGGGAGGCGCGAGCGTAGCGAGCGAAGGCCCTAAGGGCGCGTCGCCGGGCGATGGAGGGCGGCCGGGCGCGGCGGCCCGGCCGCTACACCCGCGTGAGCTGACTACTTCAACTGCCCACGCACCTCGCCACCCTTGTGGGCGTCGCTGTGGACGTTGAAGTACAGGTTGCCGGCCTTGAACGCGGCCATCTGCGCCGGCGTGAGCTTGGCGCCGGGCGGCGCCTTGTAGGTGTCGCCATCCTTGACGAACGGGACGATGACGGGGCCGTTGGCGCCGGCGGCCGCTTCGTGGATATGGGCCATCGTGCCCTTCACGCCGGTCGTCGTCACGCTGCCCGACACGGAGCCATCGTCGGCGATGGTGATGGTGCCGCTGCCCTTGCCCTCCGTCGTCACCGGCGGCACTTCCTGGGCGCCGGTCAGCGTAACTTTGACGTCGGCGGCGAACGCGGTGCCCGCGAGGGCGGCGGAAATCGCGGCGGCAAGCAATGTTTTCTTCATTCGGTTCTCCTGTGGACAAGGCCAACGGGGCGAATCCCACCCCAACCGCGGCAACACTCCCGGTCCCGCGATTATTCCCTCCCGACCGGCTATGCCGCGGCGCGGCGCGCGGAGGCGGGGGCCACCTCGCCGATGCCCATCTCCGCCAGCGTGTCGCGAACCGCGTTCACGGCGTGACGCATCTCGTCGGGGCCGATGGCGCCGATGCAGCCCACCCGGAAGGTCTCGACCTGCGTGAGCTTGCCCGGGTACAGGATGAAGCCCTTGTCGCGCACCCGGGCGTAGAAGTCGGCGAACGTGTACTTCGGGTCCGGCGGCGCGTGGAAGGTGACGATGATGGGAGCCTGGATCGCCGGGTCCAGGAATACCCGAAAGCCGAGCTTGGTCATGCCGTCGACGAGGGTCGTGTAGTTGGCGTGATAGCGGGCGTAACGCGCGGTGCGTCCGCCTTCGGCGACGAACTGGTCGAGCGCCGCCTCGAGTGCGACCACCACGTGGGTGGGCGGCGTGAACCGCCATTGCGTGGTGCGCTCCATGTACGCGTACTGGTCGGCGAGGTCGAGCGCCAGCGAAGTCGAGTGCCCGGCGCAGCCTTCCAGCACGCCCTTCTTCACGAACACGAAGCCCATGCCCGGCGGGCCCTCGACGCATTTGCCCGACGCCGCCACCAGCGCGTCGAACGGCGTGCTGCGCGCGTCGATGGGGAGCGCGCCGAACGAGCTCATGGCGTCGACGATGAGCTTCCGCCCGTGCCGCGCGACGACCGCCGCGATCTCCGCCAGCGGGTTGAGTATCCCGGTCGACGTCTCGCAGTGGATGAGGCCGACGTGGGTGATCGACGGGTCAGCGGTGAGCAGGCGGCTCACGTCGGCGGCCGTGGTCGGCACGTCGTCGGCCGTCTCGAAGGTGGATACCTTGCGGCCCATCATCTGCACGAGCTTCGCCATCCGCTTGCCGTAGGCGCCGTTGATCAGCACCAGCACGTGGCCGTCCCGCGGCACCAGCGTGTTGACTGCCCCCTCCACGGCGAACGTGCCGCTGCCCTGCAGGGGCACGCACACGTGGGTGTCGGCGGCTTCGATCACGGCCAGCAGCTTCGCGCGCAGGCGCGCGGTCACCGCGTTGAAAGCCGAGTCCCAGGAGCCCCAGTCGCGCAGCATCGCGGTCTTGGTCGCCAGCGACGTGGTCAGGGGTCCGGGGGTCAGCAGGATGGGATCGCGGGAGTACAGGGGCATGGCGGGTCCTTCACGAATTTTACGGCAGCCTCACGCCAGTCCGGCGGCGCGCCACTGCTGCGTGCGCGTGAGCAGGAAGCGCGTGACGAAGGCGTAGACGACGCAGACCACGGTGGACGACGCGACGATCAGCGTGGCCATCGCCGCCGCCGCGCCGATCTCCCCCGCCTCGTCCATGTTGAGGATCGCGACGGCGGCAAGCTGGGTCGACGGCGAGTACAGGAACACCACCGCGGAGATCGTCACCATCGCGTTGACGAACAGGTAACGCCCGATGTCGAGGATCGCGGGCAGGCACACCGGCACCGTGACCCGGAAGAACGTCTTGTAGAACGGAACCTTGAGCGATGCCGATACCGCCTCGAACTCGTTGTCGAGGGCCTTGAGCGCGGTCACCGCCGTGAGGTGGCTCGACGTGTAGTAGTGCACGATCGTGGACAGCACGAGGATCGTCATCGTGTGATACAGGCCGTTGAGCGGATTGTCGGGATGGTTGAAGAACAGGATGTAGCCCAAGCCGAGCACCATGCCGGGAACCGCCATCGGCACCGCCGCAAGCAGGCGCATCATGCCCTTGGTAAGCGGCATGCCGCGCGTCTTTTCCAGCAGGTACGCGGTGGCGAAGATGAACATGGTGCCGAACACCGCGGAGAACACCGCCATCTCGAGGCTGTTGAAGAAGGAATCGATGACCCCGGCGTCGATCAGGCCGTACTGATAGTGCCGGAGACTGAACGACTTGTCGTACGGCCAGAGCTTGATGAACGACGTGTACACCGCCATGCCGAGCACGAGCAGGAGGAGAACCGCAACCACCGTGCAGTAGCTGAACATCGCGCGGTCGAACCACGGCTTCGGCTTCGGCGCGTAGGGCACCGCCCGCGCGGTGAACTGGGCGTGCAGCCTGCCCTGCATCCGCCAGTCGACGAGGAACGCCACCAGCACCGGAACGAGCAGGGCCAGGCTCACGACCGCACCCTTGTTGAAGTTCTGCTGTCCGATGACCTGCTTGAAGATGTCGACGGCGAGAATGTTGAAGTTGCCGCCGATCACCTTGGGAATGCCGAAATCGCTCACCGTATAGGAGAACACGACCATCGCCGCGCTGACGAGGCCGTACTTGGCCCCCGGCAGCGTGATCGTGAAGAACTTGCGCCACGCGGGCGTGCGCAGCGACTCCGCCGCTTCGTACAGGCGGCCGTCGGACAGCAGGAGCGCGGTCAGCACGATCATCAGGGCGTGCGGAAACGTCGCATACACCGCGCTCATGATGATGCCGATGGGCCCGTACACCGAAGCCCCCCCGAGCACGCCCTTCAGGAGGCCCTGGGTGCCGAACCACTGGATGAACGAGATCGCGGACAGGAGCGACGGCGCGAGGATCGGCGTCAGCGCAATGACCCGGAACGCGAGCTTGCCGCGCATGCACGATCGCGTCAGCGCGTAGGCATACATGAACGCGAGCGGCACCGTGAACGCGGTGACCGTCGTGGCCACCCACAGCGTGTTCCAGATCGATAGCTGCAGCGCCGGCGTGTCGAAGTACTCGCGGAAGTGCAGGAAGCCGACGTAGGCGCCGTCCTTGTCCTGCACGCTCTTGACCAGGATCGCGAGGAGCGGCCCGACCAGGAACAGCGCCAGGCCGACGCAGCAGGCGACGAGCAGGCCCTGGGCGAGGCGATCCTGCCAATGCGCCTGCGGGGAGACGCGTGCGTGCGCGCCGGCCGGAGGCAGCGTCGCGGCGGGAGTGCTCATGCCTTTCGACCTAGGCGGCTACAGTTCGTTGAAAATCCCACTGTGTCATCCCGAGGAGCGAAGTCGACGAGGGATCTGCTTCACGCATCCCGCTGATTCGACGCGAACGCGGATCCCTCGCTGCGCTCGGGATGACACTGGATTGCGGATGCGGTCGCGAAATTGAGCAAACTGCGCTAACCCAGTATCCGCAATGCCGCGGCCGGCAGGCTCACCGCGACTGTCTGCCCGGGTGCGAGGCCCACGCCGTCGGCGACCTGGCGCGGCACGTTGGCGACGAGCGCCGGCGCGTCCGCCGCGTCGAGCGCGAGGCCGACGAGGCAGAACGCGCCGAGGAACTCGATCTTCGCGATGCGCGCCGGCAGCGAGTCCGCCGGGGCCGACCCGTTGACGTGGACGCCGATGTCCTCCGGACGCAGGTAGAGCTTGACGGCCGTCCCGGGAGGAATGTCGGCGCGCGCCACGGCAAGCGACAGCGCGCCGACGCGACAGCGCCTGCCGCCCTCCGAGACCGCCGGCAGGACGTTGATCTTGCCGACGAAATCCGCGACGAAGGGGGTGGCGGGCGCCTCGTAGATTTCGCGGGGCGTGCCGACCTGCTCGATGCGGCCCGCGTTCATGACCACGATCCGGTCGGCCATCGACAAGGCCTCCTCCTGATCGTGGGTCACCATGATGGTGGTCACAGCGAGCCGCTGCTGCAGCGCCCGAATCTCGCCACGCAATCGCACGCGCTCGATGGCATCGAGTGCGGAAAGCGGCTCGTCGAGCAGCAACAGTCCCGGCGCCGTGGCCAACGCCCGGGCCAGTGCGATGCGTTGCTGCTGTCCGCCCGAGAGTTGACCGGGATACTTCGATCCCGCATCCGGGAGGCCGACGAGCTTGAGGAGGTCGCGCACCCGATCCGCGATGGCCGCGCGTCCCTGCCTGCGATTGACGAGGCCGTAGGCGACGTTGTCGCGGATGGTCAGATTGGGGAACAGCGCGTACGACTGGAACACGATGCCGTAGTCGCGCTTGATCGCCGGCAGTCGCGAGATGTCCCTGCCGTCCTGCACGATGGCGCCCGCATCCTGCGTTTCCAGGCCCGCGATGATCCGCAGGAGTGTCGTCTTGCCGCACCCCGACGGCCCCAGGAACACGACCAGTTCGCCGCGCTCGACCTCGAGCGCGACGGACTTCAGCGCTTCGAAGCGTCCGAAGCTCTTGGCAACCCCGGTCAGGCGCAGGAATGCGCCCTCCGGCGTCGGGGCGGGTGCGGCAGCGGTCACGCGGCTAGCGGTTCGTTTGAGTGTGTCATTCCGAGCGCAGCGAGGAATCTGACTGCCAGCGCCCCCTGCCGCAGCCTACTTCGGCTCGGACTTCGAATCGTAACGCTTCAGCCATTCCGCGATGATCTTGTCGCGGTTCTTGGCCGACCACGCGAAGTCGTTCTTGATCAGGCGCTTCTCGTAGTCGGCGGGCATGAACTCCGCGGGCTTCGCGATGCCGGGCATGGCGAGCACGGCGAAGTTCTTCGCGTAGAGCTCCATGGCCGCCGGTGTGGCGAGCCAGTCCATGAGACTCCTGGCGGCATCGAGCTTCTTGGTCGTCTTCATGATGCCGGACGCCTCCAGATCCCAGCCCAGGCCCTCGGTCGGGAAGATGATGTCGATCGGCGCGCCGGACTTCTTCGTGGATACCGCGCGGTACTCGAAGGACACGCCGATGGGGAACTCGCCCGCGCCGGCCTGCCGGCACGGCTTGGAGCCCGAGTGCGTGTACTGCGCGATGTTCTGGTGCAGCCCGTCCATGAACTTCCACGCTTCCGCCTCACCCCACATCTGGATCCAACCGGCCACGTCGAGATAGCCGGTGCCCGAGGATGCGGGGTTGGGCATCGTGATGCGACCCTTGTACACGGGCTTCGCGAGGTCCTTCCAGGTGGCCGGCTTCGGCAGGTTGAGCTTGGCCGCTTCCACCGTGTTGAAGCAGATGGCGGCCCCGTACACGTCCATGCCGACCCACATGGGAGGATTGGCCGGGTCGCGGTACTGCGGCGAGATCTTGTCGAGGCCCTTCGGCGCGTACGGCTGGAGCATGCCCTCGTTGGCGAAGACCGCCATGCTCGACGCCGACACTCCCACGACCAGATCGGCGACCGGGTTGGCCTTTTCGGCCAGGAGCTTCGACGTGATCACGCCGGTCGAGTCGCGCGTCCACTTCAGTTCGATGTTGGGATGCACCTTGTTGAAGCCTGCGGCGTACGCCTTCAGTTGATCGGTCTCGAGCGCGGTGTAGACGTTGAGCTCGGTCTTCTGCGCTGCCGCGGCGCCCGCCGCGGCAAGCGCGAGGATCGTCAGCATCGACGCCAGCCTGCGCGGGTTGCTTGCCAGTTTCATCGTGATCTCCCTTGAGTGGTCCGTTGCCCGTAAGGACGCCGCCGCCCGCGGCGATGCGAATCTGCCCATGCTACGCGCCGCGCCGCACTTCGGGCAACGGCCGGTCTGCAATCCGCGGCTCTCACCGGCCACCCGTCGATTGCAGATTGTTGACAATCTACACGCAACCGCGTCTAATCGCAACATGTTGAAGTCCGGCAACGGCCACGGGACCGCGCTTCCCGCGGGCAATGCCCGGCCGCGCCGCAACGCGCCGCGGCCGGACCGCACGATCGCGGTGCTGCAGAGCAACTCGCTGCCCGCGCTGGTGCAGCGCGAGTTGGAGCGCATGATCCTCGCCGGCGACCTCGCGGTGGGCGCCAAGCTCAACGAGTCGGCGATCGCCGAGCTCCTCGGCGTCTCCCGGGGCCCGGTGCGCGAGGCGTTTCGCGCCCTCGAGGAGTCGGGCCTCGTGCGCCTCGAGAAGAACCGCGGCGTGTTCGTGCGCCAGATCGCGGTCGAGGAAGCGGACGAGATCTACGAGCTGCGCGCGGTGCTCGACGAGTACGCCGGCCGCCGCGTCGCGCAGGCGGCCGTGCCGACGGACGTCAAGGCGCTGCGCGCCCTGGTCGAGCGCATGGACCGCGCGGTGGCGCGCAACGACGTCGACAGCTACCACGCGGCCAACCTCGGCTTCCACGATTCGCTGGTGGCGCTCGCCGGCAACGGCAAGCTGCTCGCCACCTACCGGCGGCTCGTCAACGAGCTGCACCTGTACCGGCGCGCGACGCTGGCGCAGGCGGGCGCGCTGCCCGCCTCGGTGCGCGAGCACCACGACATCCTGGACAAGATCGAGGCGGGCCAGGCCGCCGCGGCCGGCCGCGCGCTGTTCGAGCACGTCATGGGCAGCCGCGAGCGCATGCATCGGGTCGCGGAACACCCGGCGCGCACCGTGAGGAAACGATGAAGAATGTGAACGTCAACGGCCGCTCCTATCGCTGGCCCGAGCGGCCGCTGGTGGTCGTCTGCGTGGACGGCTGCGAGCCCGATTACATCAACCAGGCGATCGAGGCCGGGCGCGCCCCGTTTCTCGCCTCGCTCGGCAAGCGCGGCACGTGCCTTACGGCCGACTGCGTCGTGCCCTCCTTCACCAATCCCAACAACCTGTCCATCGTCACCGGCGCGCCGCCTTCGGTACACGGCATCTGCGGCAATTTCTTCTGGGACCCCGACGCCAAGGCCGAGGTGATGATGAACGACGCCAAGTACCTGCGCGCCGGCACCATCCTCGCCGCCCTCGCCGACGCCGGCGCCAAGGTCGCGGTGGTCACCGCCAAGGACAAGCTGCGCGCCCTGCTCGGACATCGCCTGAAGGGCATCTGCTTTTCCTCCGAGAAGGCGGACCAGGTGACGATCGAGGCCAACGGCATCGCCGACGCGCTGTCGCTCACCGGCATGGCGGTGCCGTCGGTGTACAGCGCGGCGCTGTCCGAGTTCGTGTTCGCCGCGGGTCTCGCGCTACTCAAGCGCGAGCGGCCGGACGTCATGTACCTGTCGACCACGGACTACGTGCAGCACAAGTCCGCGCCCGGAACGGGGCCCGCCAACGACTTCACCGCGATGCTCGACCGGTACCTGGGCGCGATGGACGAGCTCGGCGCAACGATCGTGCTCACCGCCGACCACGGGATGAACGCCAAGACCGACGCGCTCGGCCGCCCGAACATCGTCTACCTGCAAACCCAGCTCGACGCGTGGCTCGGCGCCGGCGCCACCCGCGTCATCCTCCCGATCACCGATCCGTACGTCGTGCACCACGGCGCGCTCGGGTCGTACGCCACGGTCTATTTCAGCGATGCGGGCGCGGTGGCGGACGCCGCGCAGCGTATTGCCGCCCTGCCGGGTGTCGAGGGCGTGTTCACGCGCGAGCAAGGCTGCCGCAGGTTCGAGCTGCCGCCCGATCGCGTGGGCGACCTGATCGTGGTGTCGGAGCGCCTGACGGTGATCGGCACCAGCGCTGAGCGCCACGATCTGTCCGGTCTCGACGCGCCGCTGCGCTCGCACGGCGGCATCTCCGAGCAGCGCGTGCCGCTGCTCGCCAGCCGTCCGGCCGGGACGCTGCCGCAGCGGCGGTGGCGCAATTTCGATGCATTCGACCTGGGACTCAATTACCTGCGATGAACATGGCCGACCTCGCCCTGATGAGGATCGCCGGCGAGCGCGTCGGCGGCAACCGCGCCATCGAGGTGCGCAACCCCTATACCCGCGAAGTCGTCGGCACCGTGCCCAAGGCCACGGTCGAGGACGTGCGCCGTGCCTTCGCGGCCGCGAAGGCGTACCGGCCTACGCTCACCCGCTACCAGCGCTACGAAATCATGCACAAGACGGCGGCGCTCATCCGCGGCCGCACCGAGGAGATCGCCGACCTCATCACCGCCGAATCGGGCCTGTGCAAGAAGGACACGCTCTATGAAGTCGGGCGCGCCTGCGACGTGTTCGTGTTCGCCGGCAACGCCGCCCTGCAGGACGACGGACAGGTCTTCTCCTGCGACTTGACCCCCCACGGCAAGTCGCGCAAGGTCTACACCCTGCGCGAGCCGCTGCACGGCGTCATCAGTGCGATCACGCCGTTCAACCATCCGCTGAACCAGGTCGCGCACAAGATCGCCCCGTCGATCGCGACCAACAACCGGATGGTGCTCAAGCCCACCGAGAAGACTCCGCTGTCCGCGATCCTGCT
>JADLEZ010000466.1 GCA_020845855.1 Burkholderiales bacterium | reverse complement strand
TCATCGAGGGTTCACTTGCGTTCGTCTCTCTGATCCTTACCTGCTCGGGGTACGTCCCCGACGCTTTGACCCCAACGCTCACCACCGACGGCTCTTGACCGCAGCGGCTTGGGGTGGTTTGGAGCCGACTCCTGAAAACCGACTCCGAGGGGCCCGCCCTCATCTCTTGTGCAGCTTCAACGTAGATCATCAGCTCATGCTAACCTCCGATCCGCGCGGCTGCGGCACACATTGAATTTCCTATCCGCCACCGGCGGCACAGCGTAAAATGACCATCTTAGTGACCAGATCAGGAGCGCTTTATGAGTACATTCAGCGTAGCCGAAGCTAAAGCACGAATGAGCGAGCTCCTATACCGCGCGGAGAAGGGCGAGAAAGTCGTCATCACCCGCCGCGGGGAACCCGTCGTCCAGCTTGCGCCTGTCCTGCGCGCCAAGCCCGGTATCGATTTCGCTCGGTTGCGGGCACTGCGTGAGGCCATGCCGAAGGCGAAGACCCCGGCGGACAAGCTGGTTCGCAGGATGCGGGACGAAAGGTACTGATTCTAGTCTAGCTATCAGTCTAGCCGTTCATTGAAAATCCCACGGTGTCATCCCGAGCGCAGCGAGGGATCCGCTTTCGCGTCGAATCAGCGAGTGGCGTAAAGCAGATCCCTCGTCGCCTTCGCTCCTCGGGATGACACAGCGGGATTTTCAACGCCTCGCTTCTACAACGCGACCATATTGTCTAGCGCGCCCGCGCGAGCTCGGCGCCGGCCTTCCACACCTTCGCCACGTCGCGCACCGCAAGAAGATCGGCCGTCGGGTCGCCCTTGACCAGGATGAGGTCGGCGCGCAGGCCCGGCGCGATGCGGCCACGGTCGCGCAAGCCGAAGGCATCGGCGACGTTGGCGGTGGCCGCGGCGAGCGCCTCGCTCGGCGTCAGACCGGCCTCGGCCAGAAGCTCGAGCTCGCGATGCACGCTGATGCCGTGCGCGGTCGGCTGTCGCCCGCCCGCGTCGCTGCCGGCCAGGAGCTTGACGCCAGCCTCGTGCAGGGCGCGCACGCGGGCAAGGTGCAGGTCCATGCTCGCGCGCGCGCCGATCGCGGGCGGCACCGGGCTTTGGAAGTCGCGATCGAGATGCTGCCGGACCCGATCGGTGATGGCACCCTGCAGCCGCGGGTCCACGAGCAGCGCCGTGCGGCTTTCGCGCAGGAAGCCGTCGGGGACCGCGAGGGTCGGGATCACGAAGACTTTCGCCTCGGCCAGGCGGCGCGCGAGGTCGGCGCTCGGCTCGCCCTGGCGCCACGCGTGCGCGAGCCCATCGATGCCTCCGGCGAGCGCGGCTTCCACGTCGCGCAGCGTTTCCACGTGCGCGACGGCGAGCATTCCCTGCGCGTGCGCGGCGGCGACCAGGTCCTTCACCCGCGCTGCGGAGAGATTGGTCGCGCCGGTGCGGAAGCTGCGCACGCCGTTCAACATGACCTTGAGGTAGTCGGAGCCTTCCGCCTTGCGGCTGGCGACGAAGTCGGCCGCGTCGACGAGCCGCGGGATGGCCACGCCGTACTCGGTGCCGTGCCCGGTCGGCGAAGTCGCGGGGTACCCCGCGGAGCGAAAGTCGGCGAGATCGGGCGCCGCGGCAGCCTGCGCCCGCAGCGCGGCGAGCGCCTTCGGCGGCACGCCGATCGCCGCCATGTCGAGCTCGGTGGTGACGCCGAAGCGCAGCGCCTGGCGCAGGTCTTCCGCTCCCGACACGTGCACGTGCGCGTCGATGAGACCGGGCAGGAGCGTGTGGCCGGCGCCGTCGATGCGCGGCAGGTTCGGCCAGGACGAAGGATCGTCGCCGACGTAGCGGATCACGCCGTCGTCGACGACGACGCTTACGGCCGGCAGCAGGCGCTGCCCGTCGAAGACGCGCGCGCCGGCGACCACGAAGCCACCGGCATGGACGAGGGTCGTGGTGACGACGAACAGCGCGGCGAGGATGCTCGCGGATAGCGAGTTCATGCGCGGGCTCGGCCAGCGGTACTCACGGGTTACTGTACCCGACGCGGCCTGTCACAATGACGGCGGCGCCGACCCCTTTTCTCGCAAAGGCCAAGCCATGAAGACCGCCGTGCTCCTTGCCGCCGCCGCGCTCGCGGCGGCCGCGCATGCCGCGACACCCGCCCAGGAGAAGCGGTTCGTCGATACCTATCGCAAGGCGTACGAGGGCAAGGATCACAAGGCTCTCGTGTCGCTCCTGTACACCAAGGGGGCGGACGCCAAGGCGCTCGCGTTCTACAAGATGATGCTGGGTGCGGAGCTGGGCGGCAAGATCGCGGCGATCGAGCTCGCCGGCCTCACCGACGACGACCGCAAGCGGATCGAGTCCATGCAGGGTCCGGACGGGCGGACGGCCAAGCTCGTCCTGCCGCCGACCAGGAAGCTCGTCGTCAGGACCGGAACGAGCGACAAGAGCGGCTCGTCATCCGCCACGAGCGAGGTTTTCGTCGGTGAGGCCGACGGCAGGCTCTGGATTCTCGTGCCTGCCGCCGCGCGCTAGTAGCAGTTCGTTGAAAATCCCACGGTGTCATGCCGAGGAGCGAAGGCGCATCGAACAAACGTTCGATGACGTGGTATGCTTCGAACTCGTGCCTCGGGTCCTGATTTGTCGAGAGCTCGCATGCAGCAGCATCCCCGTTTCCACCCTGCGGTCGAAGCCTGGTTCGCGTCGCAGTTCGCCGCACCGACCCCGCCACAACTCGCCGCGTGGCCCGCGGTCAAAGCCGGCCGCGACGTGCTCATCGCGGCACCCACGGGATCGGGCAAGACGCTCGCGGCGTTTCTCGCGGCCATCGACGATCTCGTACGCCAAGGCGTGGTCGCGCCGCTCAGCGACGCGACCCAGGTCGTCTACGTCTCGCCGCTCAAGGCGCTGTCCAACGACGTCGACCGCAACCTCGCCGCACCGCTAGCCGGAATTCGCGAGGAGCTCGCACGTCTGGGCGCACCCGACGTCGACATCCGCACGCTGGTGCGCACCGGCGACACGACGCAGGCCGCGCGCGCCGGCATGCGCAAGCGGCATCCGCATATCGTCGTGACCACGCCGGAATCGCTGTACATCATGCTGGGCTCGGCGTCGGGACGGCAGATGCTCTCGACCACGCGCACGGTGATCGTCGACGAGATTCACGCGCTCGCGGGCAACAAGCGCGGCAGCCACCTCGCCCTCTCGCTCGCGCGGCTCGCCGCACTCGCGTCCAAGCCTCCGGTACGGGTGGGTCTGTCCGCCACGCAAAAGCCGATCGAGGATATCGCGCGGTTCTTGGTCGGCGGCGAGACCCCCTGCGAGATCGTCGACACCGGCCACGTGCGTACTCGCGACCTCGCGCTCGAGGTGCCGCCGTCACCGCTCGAGGCGGTGATGTCGCACGAGGTGTGGGAGCAGGTGTACGCGCGGCTTGGCGACCTCGCGGCAGCGCATCGCACCACCCTCGTGTTCGTCAACACGCGGCGCATGGCCGAGCGCGCCGCGCGCCACTTGTCCGACCTCCTCGGTCCCGGGGAGGTGATGTCGCATCACGGCAGCATGGCGAAGGAGCTGCGGCATCGGGCCGAGCAGCGCCTCAAAAACGGCGAGCTCAAGGTGCTGGTGGCCACCGCGTCGCTCGAGCTCGGCATCGACATCGGCGACGTCGATCTCGTGTGCCAGCTCGGCACGCCGCGCGCGATCGCCACCTTCCTGCAGCGCGCCGGGCGCGCGAGCCACCAGGTGGGAGGGGTGCCCACGGCGCGGTTGTTCCCGCTGTCGCGCGACGAGCTGGTCGAATGCGCCGCACTGCTCGACGCCGTGGCGCGCGGCGAGCTCGACCGCCTGCGCATCCCGGTGAAGCCCCTCGACGTGCTCGCGCAGCAGGTCGTGGCCGAAGTCGCCGCGCAGGAGTGGGCCGAAGCGGACTTGTTCGATCTCGTTCGGCGCGCCTATCCGTACCGCGACCTCACCAAAGACGAGTTCGCCGAGGTCGTGCGCACGCTGTCGGAAGGCTACCGCACGAGCCGCGGGCATCGCGCGTCGTACGTCCATCGCGACGCGGTCAATGGCGTCCTGCGCGGGCGCAAGGGCGCGCGCCTGACGGCCCTCACCTCCGGCGGCGCCATTCCCGACACCGCCGATTACGACGTCGTGCTCGACCCCGCCGGGCAGAAGGTCGGCACCGTCAACGAGGACTTCGCGATCGAGAGCCTCGCGGGCGACGTCTTCCAGCTCGGCAACACGTCGTATCGCATCCTGCGCGTGGAGGCCGGCCGCCTGCGCGTCGAAGATGCGCAGGGGCAGCCGCCGACTATTCCGTTCTGGCTGGGTGAAGCGCCGGGCCGCACCGACGAGCTGTCGCAGGCCGTGTCGCGCCTGCGCGAGGAAGGGGTGGCGCAAGGCCTCGACCTGCCCGGCGTGCCCGCCGCCGCCGCCTCGCAGATCGCGGAATACCTCGCCAGCGCGCACGCCGTGCTGGGCGCGTTGCCCACGCAAGACACGATCGTGTTCGAGCGCTTCTTCGACGAAAGCGGCGGCATGCAGCTCGTGATCCACTCGCCCTACGGCAGCCGCATCAACCGCGCGTGGGGGCTCGCGCTGCGCAAGCGCTTCTGCCGCAAGTTCAACTTCGAGCTGCAGGCGGCGGCCACCGAGGACGCGATCGTGCTGTCGCTGTCCACGAGCCACAGCTTCGAGTTGGCGTCGGTCGCCCGCTACCTGCACTCGGCGTCGGTGCGCGACGTGCTGGTGCAGGCGATGCTGACCGCACCCATGTTCACCCTGCGCTGGCGCTGGGTCGCGAGCATCTCGCTGGCACTCCCGCGCTTTCGCGGCGGCGCCAAGGTCGCAGCCCCCTTGCAGCGCATGCGCGCCGACGACCTCCTCGCTTCGGTGTTCCCCGACCAGGTCGCCTGCGCGGAGAATCTCACCGGCGAGCGCGAGGTTCCCGATCACCCGCTGGTGCGGCAGACGATCCACGACTGCCTGCACGAGGCGATGGACATCGAAGGTCTGGAAGCGCTGCTGCGCCGCATGGAAGCCGGCGAGGTCACGGTGGTCGCGCGCGACCTGCCCACACCCTCGCCGCTCGCGCTCGAGATCCTCACCGCGCGGCCGTACGCGTTCCTCGACGATGCGCCGCTCGAAGAGCGCCGCACGCAGGCGGTGATCGCGCGCCGCTGGCTCGACCCGGAAAAGGCCGCCGACATCGGACGCCTCGATCTCGCGGCCATCGAGCGGGTGCGCGCGGAAGCATGGCCCGAGGCGGCAACTGCGGACGAGCTGCACGATGCGTTGCTCGGCCTCGCCTTCCTGCTCGAGGACGAAGTCGCTCGCGGCGCGGGCTGGCCCGCGCTCGTGGACGAACTCATCGCGCAGCGGCGCGCGACGTGGGTGGCGGTCACCGACTTGCGCGCTTGTGTGGCCGCCGAGCGCCTGCCGCAGTGGCAGCTCGTGCATCCGGACGCCATGCTGTCGCCGCCGATCGCCGCAC